>JBBIPU010000099.1:0-15432 GCA_037442685.1 Draconibacterium sp.
ATGCCACGTGTAAGGATTTCCCAGGCTTCGGGTACATCAAAATCGGCAGGAGTGTGGCCTACTGATACATAAAAAACACGGCCTTTACCGTAGGTTTTCTTCCAGACTACCGGAATCACGGCTTTGTCAATCCAATCGGCATATTTTCCTGTGAAAGTTGTGGTTGCCAACACTTTTACATTCGGATCGACTTGCATGTAATACTGTTCCGATTTTATTTTGAAATCACCCACACCTTTTGTAACCAGGTCATTGTGGTCGGTTACTTCAACAGTGTATTCGATCACACCTCCCGGATGTGCCACCCACTGACCGCCAACCATAAACTGGTATTCTGTGTTTTCCCGGAACGAATCGCCAAGCCCGCCGTGCGTACCGGCAATTCCGGCGCCGTTTTCAACAGCTTCGAGCAATCCTTTTTCCTGTGCAGAAGTGATTTTTGCCATGGTAAACGACTGAAAAATCAGATCGGTTTCGCCCATGATTTTTTTGTTGGTGTACACTCCCAGTGAGTCGGAAACAGTTACAATGGCGCCCTGTGCATCGAGGTAAGCTTTAACTTTTTCGGTCAATTCCTTAGGATAATGTCCGTTCCAGCCACCCCAAACCATCAATACTTTTTTGCCTTTCAACGATGGTAATCCATCCGATTCAGGCGATTTAGCCTGCATATTCAATGTGGAAATCAAAAACATAAGTGTGAAAACTAAATTTAAAATCCGGGTTGTTCTGTTCTTTTGATTCATGATAATATTATTTTAAATGATTTTATTTCGATAAAACTGCTTTAAAGAATTTTCCCTGCCGGGAGGGGGTGAAATTCCAATCGGTGATGAGTGTTGGCGCCCAGTTTGGATCAAAACACCAGACGGTGTACGAAATTCCTTTTTTGTCGAAGTAGCCGATGATAGCTTCGCCATAACTTTCGTCGGAAATGCATGGAATGTGTGCCCCGCGCTCATCGGCGCCCATAAAACCGAATTCGGTGGCTAAAATCGGGTAATTATCGGCTACCTGTCCCCAGTCTTTTTCCCATTTGGGTTCCCAGGGTTTTTCGCGTTTCATCGGGTAGGGATGTGTACAGTACGATATATTTTTACGGTTGACCGGATTCTGAAGAACTTCTTCTAACAAATAACCCCAGTCCATTCCTGCCACCAGAAAGATTTTTTCCTTATCAATCGCGTTTACTTCGTCGATCAGTGTTTCGAGTGTTGGTTTCCATGTTCCCCAGGTCAGTTCGCCCAGTTTGCCGCCTTCGCTGGTTGGTTCGTTATACAGTTCGTACACCGCAACCACCGGGTTTCCCTTGTATTTTTCGGCAACAGTTTTCCAAAACTTTACGGTTTCTTCCATCGTAGTGTTGTACATTTTATTTGAAAATTTCGCCGTATTCAGATTGCCAATTGAATGCCAGTCCATAATCACATACATTCCAAGTTCTTCCGCCCATTTCACACCTTCATCAACGAGTTTGAAATAGGCATCCCAGCCACGGTCGTTCAAGCGCGCCGGATGAACAGCAAAACGCACCACGTTGCTTCCCCAGTTCTTTGCCTCCTGAAAGTAAGCCTTGTTCCAGTGGCCGTCGTGTTCCAGTTTATCGGGATCGGAAAAGCATACTCCTTTTAACCTGATGATTTTACCATTTTCGTCAACAAAGTTTTTTCCTTCAACTTTTATTTTCGGAAGGAATGAGTTTTCGGCCATTGCTGTGCAAAAAAAAGTAATGAGGGTGATGATGGTTAGAAGTGATTTCATTATGAGATGAGATTTATTGAGATTGATAGTGACTTGTTGAGATTTATTATGATTGTTAGTGACGAATTGAAATTTAATAAATTCATTATACTGTTCTCATTTCTCCCCTCCGGGGAGATTAAGAGGGGCCGGGGGCTTTTACCGGTTCCACACTTTTGCAAGTTCCTTAAAACATTCGGCCGATTTATCAATCCGTTCGGGGCTTGCAGTTCCCTTGTAGCTTTTTATAAATCCTTCTGTCGAATTCCACACTGTCTGCACCATTCCGAGGTATCTTGGTTTTGTTTCTTTTGTGGCCCCGGAAACGAACATTCGCATCATTTTCTCTTGTTCAACAGCATTCGATGGATTTCTCCATGGACAAGTTACCACGCTCAGCCCTTTTGAGGCAAAAAGAACTGCGGTGGGGTCAGGACGTTCGTAATGCCAATCGCAGATCACCACATCTTTCGGGATCATATCAATTGCCCGGTGGGTGTTGTTGTAACTGCCTTCCCACAAGCCAATTCCCGTGGTTTTCCCATCGATCAGACGGTCGCCCCAAATCCACAATTCACGGTTTTTATCTTTTAAATGATTTCTGATTTTTGCGACTTCGCCTGCAAACAATTCAGCTTTGTCTTTCCCATAACAGCGAGGGCATTGTTCGTGGCCGATGTAAAAAACCTCGTCCATTCCGGCATGGAAAGCGTCGGTTTCGAAAGCATCGCAAATTTCATCCACCAAATCGAAGACAATTTTATGCACGTCGGGGTGCAGCGGGCAGTAACTCTTGCAATACAATTCGTCGGGATTCGGCCATTTGTATGTGCCTTCTGCGGGCAACTTAATCCCAGGTGTTTCGTCGAATTGTGGATAAACCTCTAAAAGTTTGCCTGGTTTTGAATGCCACGACTGATGCCCGAACAAATTGATCATCGGTATTAACCTGATATTGTTTTCTTTACAAACCTTCACCAGCTTTTTAACATCATTTTCTGTCAGCGGATTTTCGCCCTTCAATTCGGGATGCGATTTGAACTGGTACCCGTAATCTACCTGCAAAATAATCAGGTTCAAACCAGATGGAGCAAGTTCGGATTTAATAAAATCCACAAATTCATCAACGATTTCTGGTGAAGGAGCAGAAATACTGAGACCGCGCACAGGGTAAGGTGATTCAGCTTTTACAACGACTGAAACTGCAAAAAAAACGGAAAGGATAAATGCAATTTTCTTCATGGTATTATTGGTTTAGTTTATGATTAAAAATACTCTTATTGAAAATAAGTAAAGTTAAAGTTAGTATTTCAATACAATTTAGCAAAAGGTAAATTTTATTTAGCGCCAAAATCATTGTTATTTGGGGAAAAATATTCCCGACGAAAAAATGACTTGTCCGATTTTTTCTGTAACTCGATTTCCAGTTGTAAATTTTATCGGTTATCCTATCATTCACCATTTTCCAGGTAAAACTTTTCTGTTTTTTTTAGCATCCGGTCTTTTGTTATCTCATCCAGGAAACTTGCCACAAAAGAGTTTCTTGCCAGGTCATAAATATCATTTTTTGTGAGGTCAAGTGATTCGGCAACAGCTGAAAAATTCTCGTTTAAATAGCCTCCGAAATAGGCCGGATCATCGGAGTTGACTGTAACCATCAAACCTCTGACCTTCATTTTTTTAAGGGGATGATCTTTTAACCGGTACACTATTTTTAATTTCAGGTTCGAAAGTGGACAAACCGTTAGTGGAATTTTTCGTTTTACAAGATCCTGAACCAGGTTTTCATCTTTTAGCGACTGAATTCCGTGGTCGATTCTCGAAACTTTCAGCAGGTCAACCGCTTCGTGGACGTATTCCGGTGGACCTTCCTCCCCGGCGTGCGCAACAGTTTTCAATCCTTCTTTCAACGCTCTTTTAAATACATTCTGAAACTTTGATGGCGGATTTCCTGATTCTGTTGAATCAAGCCCGACACCGGCGATCAGGTCTTTAAACTCAAGCGCCCGGTCAAAGGTTTGCATTGCATCCGCTTCGCTTAAATTTCGCAGAAAACACATGATAAGAAATGAAGAAATTCCCCATTTTTCCTGTGCATCTTTCATCGCACGGCTGATTCCGTTGATAACTGTGCTGAATTCGACTCCCCTGGAAGTGTGTGCCTGCGGATCGAAAAATATTTCGGAATGAAGAACATTTTGAAAATGTGCTTTTTTAAGGTACGCAAAAGTCAGATCGTAAAAGTCCTGTCCGGTAATCAAAACATTGGTGCCTTCGTAATAAATATCGAGAAAGTTCTGGAGATTTTTAAACCGGTACGCATTTTTCAACTCGTTAACCGACTGATATTTAAGTTTAATGTTGTTACGATGGGCAATTTCAAACATCATTTCCGGTTCGAAGGTGCCTTCGATGTGGACATGCAGTTCAGCTTTCGGAATATGTTTTATGAAATCCGGGATTGACATCATTTTTTAGCGTTTTTACTTTTTCTGTTTACGTTTTTGGGCCGGTTTGAGATTTAAGATTTGAGAAATAAATAAATCGATCAGGAATAAAACAGCAATGAAAACAATGTTCAGACCCATTCCGAAAATGATGATAAAATAAAAACCCGATAAATACCTGTTTACCTGTCGGAAAAGGTCGGTGGTAAAATTGCCTGTCCAGATTGTTGCCAGGTTGAATAAAAAAAGAAGGATCACCAAATAGATAAATCCCCTGAAAGCTCCTTTGATATCTGAACCACTGAGCGTTATTGAACTTCCGACAGAATAAAACAGGTAAAAGAACAGCACCAGTTTCCACCAGGTTGATCCAGGTCCAGTCAGGATCAGTTGAAAACTGTGCCAGATTCCGGTTCCAATATTAATAGCAGCATTTTTTATCAGTTCAAAACTTGTAAAAAGTTCAGGCTGAATGATTACACTGTACTTTTGGGCAAAATTGAAAAAATTCAGTTTGAAAAGCAGAAAGGTTACCAGCCACAGTAACAAAGTTCCGAGTAAAACGGGGCCCAATCCAATAAAAAAATTTCCAAGCGTCTGGTAAGGATTCCCTTTTGTATAGCTGTGTTTCACATGTCCAAGCGACTTTCCTGAATTGGGGGAAAAGAGTTTGATTTCGGAAACTTTGTGCGCAAAAAGAAGTGCAAAAATTGCATGCCCTAGTTCGTGAACTGCGGTTCCGAGCCAGCCAAACAGGTACAGGTAAGTTTTTTGACCGAGCACACGGTAACTTAATGTTTCGTTTTTACGCGAAATAAAATTCATGATCACCGCCAGCAAAATAACCGGACCCAATAAAACCAACAGTTGTAAGAGTGTGGCAATTCCTGCATCGAGAAGGTAGTTCCATATTTTCAGCAATGTTTCTTTCATTCAATCGAAAAAGCCAATTTTAACAAAAAAACCTTGAAAGAGTTAAATCTTTCAAGGCATTTTTTATTTATCAGTTCACCATCCGGAACCGGATCAAATTTTCAGCGATATTTTTCCTGTTCGGATGCGAGGTTAAAAATTGGTAAAATCCCATTTCCCTCTGTACGGACGGGAAAGCATCATATTCGCTCCTTTTTCGTTTTTAAATTCTTCCTTTTCAGGATTCCATACCAGCGGGCGTTGCAGTTCGTATGCAATATTGACCAGGTTGCAAACCGACGCTGTCCGGTGACCAACTTCAACATCAGAGATCGGACGGGTACGTTTTTTCATTGCGTCCACCCAATCCTGGTAATGGTTGTCGCTGAAATAAACGCGTTTGTCGCCTGGTTTCAGTTCGGTTTTTGCCAGTTTTTCGTTGGGGAAAGTACGAAGGAAATCGCGGCTTACTTCAATTTTACCTTCAGTTCCGATGAACTGAACTCCATTTCCGTCTTTTTCGCCACCCCAGAGTTTGTGGTTCACCCTGACGCCATTTGCATAAACCATTGTCAATCCATGGGTTTGCGCCGGAACAGGCGGAGGAAGGAAATGAACAGGACCTGAATTGTCCATATTTAAAGCCCATTGCACAATATCGAACATGTGAGCGCCCCAGTCGGTTACCAGTCCGCCGCCAAAATCGCGGTATCCGCGCCACCACGCCCAGGGTGAATCGTGCGGATCGGCAGGCGCCAGAATTTCATTAAAACCACGGTAGAGCGAAGGTCCTACCCATTCGTTCCAGTCCAGTCCTTCAGGTACAGGCTGAGTGGGAAGATCGCATTGTTTTACAGGTTCGCCAATGCTGACATTGATTTCGCTTATTTCACCAATGTAACCGTTTCTTACCAGTTCAACTGCATGACGAAAATCGCGCCACGACCTCTGCATGTTACCGGTCTGGAATACACGGTCGTATTTACGGGTGGCTTCCACCATGGCGCGGCCTTCGGCTACTGTCAAAGCCATTGGTTTTTCGCAGTAAATATCTTTTCCGGCTGCCGCTGCATCAACAACTATTTGCGCATGCCAGTGGTCGGGTGTGGCAACAACAACTGCATCAATATCTTTTCTTTCAAGCAGTTCGCGGTAATAATGATAACCATCAACTTTGGCATCGACACCTTTGTTGCTGTTGTTCTTTTTGGCAGCCTCAACAAACATGTCAAGTTTTCTTTTATACACATCGCAAGCAGCAACTGCCACGGTTTCCTTGCAGGCGCCGATACTGTTTAACAGGGTGTAAATCTGTTTCCCGTTACCGATGTATCCAAGATTGAACCTGTCGTTTGCGGCGACAAATCCATTTCCTCCAAGAACGTGACGCGGGATGACTGTAATGGCAGCAGCACTGACTGCTGTTTTGCCAATAAAATTTCTTCTGTTCATTTTATTCATTCTGATAAGGTATTAATTGATTATTAAAATAATAAATATTTGATATTGAGTTTTCTATAATTGGTTTACGTTATTCTGCTGCATCTTTGGCACATCTGAATCCTGTATTGAAAAGCGATGTTTCTACAGAATTGCCAGTCCTTCCACTCACGGAAAAGCTGTCTTCGCCGTACTGGTCGTAAAAGAACGAACCGCTTCTGAGCACTCTTGAATCAGGATTTTCCTGTATAGGGGCGTTACTTCCCGGATAAGCTTTATAAATATCTGCACACCATTGCCATACATTTCCACCCATGTCTGTCAACCCGGTCTCGTTTTCGCCGAAGGCTCCCACAGGCGAAGTGTACAGGTAACCATCCTCGGTTTTTGGCGTTTCAAGGGTTCCCTGCCAGGTATTGGCAAAATATTTACCGTTTTCGGAAACCATGTTCCCCCAACTGAATTTGTTGTTTGTATTTTTTCCACTCCTGGCTGCATATTCCCATTCTGCCTCTGAAGGTAAACGCTTACCTGCCCATTTTGCATAAACTATCGCATCGTTCCAACTGACATGGGTTACAGGGTGATTGTCTTCGGCATCGGGACCACTTGGCCCAAACGGCTTTTTCCAGGTTGCCCCGGGAACCAGTTCCCAATTATGCGTGTTAAAATTATAAACACCTGAGTCGCCAAATTTTTCTGCTTCTGTTTTAAAGTTGGTGGATTCAATAAATTGTCTGAATTGCGCTACCGTGACCGGAGTTTTATCGATAAAAAAAGGTTTTACCGTAACCTTGTGTACAGGACTCTCCTGCGGTAACCCGGAGTTGGAGCCCATCATGAATGTACCCCCTTCAAAATAAATCATTTCATTCTTTGTAACAGGTTGAACGGTTTTCTCCTGAAGTGCAGGTAATGTTTCTGTTGGTTGTTCCTGCAAAGGTTCTGCTTTTTTAGGTTGTTTTCCCGAACAGGAGAAAATGAACATAAGAATTGCAATAAAGTTTAGATTCCTCATAACAGTTGATTATGTTGTAAAAATGGTGGTTTTTATTATTTATTCAAAATGAAAAGTGCTTTGTTTTCGAATGATTTATACCCCCGTTATACATATTTTAATCCGATTTTTGTTTGTTAAATATTTTGATTTAGTAACTTTAAAAATACTAAATGTAATTAATTGTTGCTAAAAAGTAAATAATACATTACATTTGTACGATAATAAAAATAATACAACTATGAAAACGAAATTTCTGTTTCCGTACCGGTTTAAACGAATCGGATGGATTGTACTAATCCCTTCGGCTGTTTTAGGCATCATGTACCTTTTTTTTGATTTTGAATTGAATTTTCTTGACACGAAGGTTTTTGCAATTTTTTCCGATGAATTTATGGGCAGTGATATAATCTTTGGCACAGTTCAGAACAATATTACAGATGAAATATCCGGAGTTTTGTTCATCATTGGGGCAATCCTTGTGGCATTTTCAAAAGAAAAACAGGAAGATGAATTTATTTCGAAAACCAGGCTTGAATCGCTGGTTTGGGCTACTTATATAAACTATATAATCCTCATATTCTGCTTTTTGTTTTTCTTTAGTACATCCTTTCTGTATGTAATGATTATCAACATGTTTACTGTTCTTATTTTCTTCATCATCCGCTTTAATTATATCCTGTATATTGCAAAAAAATCGCTGGGCTATGAAAAATAATCTGAAGGTTGAAAGAGCTATAAAAAACATAACTCAGGAGGAACTGGCTAAACAGGTTGGTGTTACCCGGCAGGCAATAAATTCAATAGAGTTGAATAAATATGTGCCGTCCACTGTCCTTGCACTCAAATTATCGCAATATTTCGGGAAAAGTGTAAACGAAATTTTTACGCTCGAAGATTCGGATTAAATGCTAAAATCATTTTTTTGGATACATTTATAAAAAAAATTGTGGGAAAAACCATTCTTTCCATCGATTGCGGTACTCAAAGTTTAAGAGCGGCAATTTTTTCGCTGAACGGTGAAATGCTTGCTTTGAAAAGAATTTCTTATGAACCTTACTCAAGCCCGAATCCTGGATGGGCGGAACAGGACCCTGAAATTTACTGGAATGCTCTGAAAACAGCATGTCAGCAACTGAAAAAGGAAAATGCAGAAATTTTCAGTCAGATTGCCGGAATCGGTATTACAACCATCCGCGATTCGATGGTTAATGTTGACAGGGACGGGAACCCTCTGCGTCCGATAATGGTCTGGCTCGACCAGCGAAAAGCGAAACCGGTTTACAAACCCGGCATCGCGATGAAACTGGTGATCTGGTACATCAGAATCGGCGATTCGATAAAAAAAGCACAACGCGATGGTAAAGGCAACTGGATCAGGCAAAACCAGGCTGAAATCTGGCAGAAAACCTATAAATTCCTTCAGGTTTCGGGATTTCTGAATTACAGGCTGACAGGGGAGTTCAGAGATTCGGTGGCTTCCCAGATCGGGCACATCCCGTTCGATTATAAAAAACAAAAGTGGGGCAATCCGAAAAGCCTGCTTACTTTCAGCGCCAAACTTTACCCTGTGGAAAAGGACAAACTTCCTGAATTGGTTAAACCGGGTGAAATAATTGGCAGAATAACCAAAATATCGTCTGAAGCAACGGGTTTGCCTGAGAATTTGCCGGTGATTGCCTGTGGATCGGACAAAGGATGCGAAACACTCGGGATGGGAGTTTTAACCAATGAAGCAGCCAGTCTGAGTTTTGGTACCACAGCAACCATTCAGACCACCAGCAGAAAATACCTCGAACCAATCAGGTTTATGCCTTCGTATCCGGCGGTGGTACCTGGTTATTTTAATCCTGAAGTTGAGATTTTCCGGGGATTCTGGATGATCAGCTGGTTTAAAAATGAATTTGCTCACCAGGAAATACAGTTAGCTGAAGAAAGAGGAATTCCGGCAGAAGAGGTTTTAAACGAATTATTGTCCGAAGCTCCGCCCGGTTCAATGGGTTTGATGGTTCAGCCTTACTGGAGCCCGGGATTGTCGCAGCCTGCAGCCAAAGGTGCAATCATTGGTTTTGGCGATGTACATAAAAAACCACACATTTACCGTGCGGTGATCGAAGGTTTGGTTTACGCGCTGAAAGAAGGGAAAGAAAGAATAGAAAAGGTTTCGGGAACAAAAATCACACGGCTTGCAGTTTCAGGGGGAGCTTCGAAAAGCGATGAAATCTGTCAGATTGCAGCCGATATTTTTAATTTGCCGGTTGTGCGCGGTAACACCGAAGAAACTTCATCGCTGGGAGCCGCGGTTTTGACTGCATTTGGCACCGGGATGTTCGGTTCAATTGAAGAGTCGGTGAAAAAAATGGTCAGTTTTAAGGATGAGTTCCACCCAAATAAAACAAATGTGAAAATTTACGACCAGTTGTATAAAAAAGTGTACAAAAAGATGTACGGGAAACTGGAGTCATTCTATCATGAAATCAGACATATTACGGGATATCCGGAGTAAATTTTTATAAAATAAGTCATTCCGGTGCCAAAATTTTATCGTAAAATTGTCTTTTTTACCATAACCTTTATTTTATGCCTGAACTGAAATAATTCAATAATCAGGGAAAACTGAATTAAACTGCAAAAAACCTGCTAATGAAACTAAACATTATCGACATTCTTGTCATTTTCATCTACCTCATTTCCACAGTCGTAATAGGCCTTGTACTGAAAAAAGTGGCGCAGAAAAGTAAATCGAGTTACATGCTCGGCGGCAATAAACTTCCGTGGTACATGCTGGGTTTATCAAACGCATCGGGCATGTTCGATATTTCGGGCACCATGTGGCTGGTAACACTTCTGTTTGTTTATGGTTTGAAAAGTATCTGGATTCCCTGGCTGTGGCCGGTTTTCAACCAGATTTTTTTAATGGTCTTTCTGAGTATCTGGTTGCGCCGTTCGAAAGTAACAACCGGCGCCGAATGGATAAACACCCGTTTTGGCAATTCGATCGACAGTAAATTATCTCACGGGGTTGTTGTGTTTTTTGCCCTGATTTTGTGTCTTGGTTACCTCGCTTACGGATTTGTCGGGCTTGGAAAATTCATAATGATTTTTATTCCGTGGGAAATAATTCAGCCTTACATTCCTTTCAATGTGCCTCTTGAATATGTTCCGCACATTTACGGGATCACTTTTACCATGTTTGCAGTTTTTTATGCCGTTTTGGGCGGAATGGCCAGTATTGTCTGGGCAGATGTGTTACAGTACACCATTATGACCATCTCTGCAATTTTAATAGGTGTGCTTGCTATGAAAGCCATGTCAGTAGAAACTTTGAAAGTTCCGGATGGTTGGAGAACCCCATTCTTTGGGTTCGATCTCAGCGACCTCGACTGGCGAGGGAAAATAGATGAAGTGAACAAAAAAATAGCCAGCGATGGGTACTCGCTTTTTTCCATATTTTTTATGATGATGCTTTTTAAAGGATTACTTGTATCGTTTGCCGGTCCGGCTCCAACTTACGATATGCAAAAAATACTTTCCACAAAATCACCAAAGGAAGCGGCAAAAATGAGCGGTTTTGTTTCAGTCATTCTAATGCCGATCCGTTATTTCATGATTGCCGGTTTTGCAATTTTGGGTTTGTTATATTACGACAGGTTGAATTTAATGGTGGCCGGACAAATCGATTTTGAACAGGTACTGCCCTCTGCAATTGCCGAGTTTGTACCGGTTGGTTTTATGGGATTGATGCTTGCAGGTTTGCTTGCAGCTTTTAATTCAACTTTTGCGGGTACACTGAACGCGGCACAGGCTTACATTGTAAACGATATTTACCTGCGATACATTAAACCCGGTGCCAGCAATAACCAGATGAAGAACATGAATTACATTGTAGGTGTGGTGGTGGTCATCATCAGTGTTATTTTCGGGATTTTCGCGCAGAATGTGAACAGCATGTTACAGTGGATCGTTTCGGCGCTTTACGGAAGTTATGTGGTTTCCAACGTTTTGAAATGGTACTGGTGGCGGTTCAACGGATATGGTTATTTCTGGGGAATGGTTGCTGGTTTGATCCCTGCGCTGATTTTTCCTTACATTTTCTCCGGAACGCTCGATCTTTATTATTTTCCGTGGTTATTGCTGATTTCAATTGCAGGAGCTGTTATGGGAACACTGCTTACAAAACCAACGGATGAGGTTGTTTTAAAAGATTTTTACAAAACCGTGAATCCATGGGGTTTTTGGGGGCCAATAAAACAAAAGGTTATGGCAGAAGATCCTTCATTTATTCCGAATAGAAACTTTAAACGCGACATGTTTAATGTGGTGATCGGAACTATTGCACAAACTGCTCTGGTGGCCATGCCAATTTATATCGTTCTGAAGGAAACCTTTCCGATGTGGATTACGATTATAATAACTGTGGTTTGTGGTGTTATTCTGAAAAAAACCTGGTGGGATAAACTGCCGGATGAGTAAGAATTTTTAAAGCCTGTCTGCCTGCAGGCAGGTTCAAAGTTGAAAATATATTAAAGAAACTTTATGATTCCTTCAAAAAAAGAATTTGACAAAAGACTGGCGAAATTAGTTAAAGAGCACGAAAAACTGATTTACAAAAAGAACAAACCGGTTAAAACCGGTTACAACGGAATTTATCATCGTTACAAACGACCGATCATAACTGCCTGCCATATTCCTTTAAACTGGCGATACGATTTTGATTATGAAACCAATCCTTTTCTGATGCAGCGGATTGGTGTGAATGCTACATTCAACAGCGGCGCCATTTATCTTGACGGAAGATATTTGTTAATGGTCAGGGTAGAAGGATGGGACAGGAAATCGTTTTTTGCAGTTGCCGAAAGTCCGAACGGAATCGACAACTGGCAGTTCTGGGACAGGCCGGTAACCATGCCCGAAACTAACGATCCGGATATAAATGTTTACGATATGAGACTTGTTAAACATCAGGACGGCTGGATTTACGGTATTTTCTGTTCTGAAAGGAAAGACAAAATTGCTCCCGAAGGAGATACATCAATGGCAACTGCAAGCGGTGGAATTGCACGCACCAAAGATCTGGTAAAATGGGAACGTTTGCCCGATTTTATTTCGCATCACGGCCAGCAGCGAAACCTGGTTTTACATCCCGAATTTGTTAATGGCAAATATGCTTTCTACACCCGACCGCAGGATGGATTTATTGAAGTTGGAGGCGGTGGCGGAATTGGCTGGGCGCTGGTTGCCGATATTACAAAAGCTGAGGCACCTGAAGAAAAAATTATTGACGAGAAGATATATCACACTATAAAAGAGCTAAAAAACGGTCAGGGTCCGGCTCCCTTAAAAACCACAGAAGGCTGGTTGCATCTTGCGCATGGTGTTCGCGGGTGTGCTGCGGGACTTCGGTATGTACTTTTTATGTTTATGACTGAGCTTGCCGATCCTTCAAAAGTGATAGCACGGCCCGGCGGGTATTTTCTTGCTCCCGAGGATGATGAAAGAACAGGCGACGTTTCGAACGTGGTTTTTTCAAACGGATGGATCAGAAATGAAAACGATGAGGTGTTTATCTATTATGGTTCGTCTGACACACGCATGCACGTGGCAACTTCAACTGTTGAAAGACTGGTGGATTACTGCATGAACACTCCAGAAGATGGTTTCCGCTCAGCTTTAAGCGTTCAGGCTATTAATGAGCTGATCGGTAAAAACAATAAGCTGAATTGACCTGAAATCAGAAAAAGCATGAAGCTGACAGGAGAGAAAGACGGACTGCCTGTAATACTTTTTGACACTCAGGAATCATTGGGCGACTGGCTGGAAAAAAACAGTGCTTCTCCCGGTATCTGGATTCAGCTTGCCAAAAAGGGAAGTGGAATCAAATCGATTAATTATCAGCAGGCACTCGAAGTGGCATTGTGTTACGGATGGATTGACGGATTGAAGAAACCACTGGATGAAAAAGCATGGTTACAGCGATTTACGCTCAGAAAACCAAACAGCAAATGGTCGAAAATAAACAAGGAAAAGGTGCTTGAACTGATAGAAACGGGAAAGATGAAACCTTCAGGAATGGCTGTGGTTGAAATATCAAAACAAAAAGGGACCTGGGATACAGCTTACGATTCGCAGAAAAATGCCGAAGTTCCGGATGATCTGAGGTTTGAATTGGAAAAGGATTTGGAAGCTGCAGAATTTTTTTATTCCCTCGAGGGTTACAACCGGTTTGCAATTATTTATCGTTTACAAACAGCACGAACTCCGGATTTACGATCGAAAAAGCTGAATCAGTTGGTTGAAATGCTAAAACGAAAAGAAAAAATACATAACAATTTTTAAAAGTCTACCTTCGGGGGATTCAGGGGGCTTTCCTTTATGAAAAAATACAATTGGGCTATTTTAGGCTGCGGACATATTGCCAACAAATTTATCAGCGATTTAAAACTGTTGCCAAATGCTAATTTGTATGCAACTGCATCGCGCGACTGGCAAAGGGCAAATGAATACAAGGAAAAATATGGTTTTGAGGTTGCCTACGGAAGTTATTTCGAAATGGTTGAAGATCCGAAAATTGATGTGGTTTACATTGCAACTCCGCATTCACATCACCGCGAACATGCTTTACTTTGCCTGAATCATAAAAAAGCGGTTTTGTGCGAAAAGGCATTTGCAATCAATAAAAACGAGGTTCAGGAAATGATTGAATGTGCTAAAGAAAACAACACCTTTCTGATGGAAGCATTCTGGACCATGTTTCAGCCCAGTTTTATCAAAGCGATGGAAATTTTGAAGTCGGGGGAATTGGGAAAGCTTCAGATTGTACGATCCGATTTCGCATTCAACGCGCCTTTTATTGAAGAGCGGAGATTGTACAATGTAAACCTGGGGGGCGGTTCTTTGCTCGACATCGGGCTTTATCCGGTCTTTGCGGCATTGACATCACTCGGAAAACCCAAGACAGTAAAGACTTTTGCACATTTCAGTTCAACCGGTGCAGAAGAAAGCATCAGTATTATTTTTAAATATCCCAGCGGTGAAATGGCCAATCTTACTTCAAGTTTTTCGTCGTATTCACCCACCCAGACCGAATACTGGTGCGAAAAAGGATATATGATACTGAATCCGCGCTGGTACATGCCTACAAAAATCACAGTTATGAAAAATGGTGAGGAACCACGGCATTATCATTCTGACCATTACGAAGGCACCGGTTACCAGTACGAAGCTGCACACGTTATGAAATGCCTTGATGAAGGCAGAATTGAGAGCGACCAGATGACCTGGGAAACCAGCCTGAATTTAATTGAAGTTCTTGATCGCATCAGGATCGATGCCGGCATCTTTTATCCTGAACACGACCAGAATTTGTTCTTTTAATAAAACACAAAGACATGGCATGTCTTATCTTTGCACTTTAAACCCGGAATTTTAAACTTTGAACTTACATGGATTGGCACAATTTTAAAAAACAATTCGAAAATGAACTCACCGATAATATTCTGAATTATTGGGTAAAAGAGGTTTATGACACAAATCGCAGAACTTTTTACGGAAGGATAACCAACGAAGGAAAGAAGTTTCCGGATGCCGCGTTGTCGGCAGTCTTCACAACAAGGATTTTGTGGACATTTTCGGCAGCTTACAGGTTTTACCCCACTGCCATTTACAAAAAAATGGCCGACGAAGCATTCAGGATTCTTACCGAAAACTTCTGGGATAAAGAAAACGGGGGAATTTACTGGAGCGTTTTCCCCGATGGCAGACCTGAAGACACAAAAAAGCAGTTTTATGCCGAGGCTTTTTTTATGTATGCGATGTCGGAGTGCTGGCTTGCATTTAAAAACGAAAAAGCAAAGCAGCTGGCTGTTTCCATGTTCATGCTGATGGAAAAGTATGCAT
>JBBIPU010000100.1:0-8559 GCA_037442685.1 Draconibacterium sp.
TATGGCTGAACAGCTGCAGTTTCTTTAAAAATATAACCATTATACAGTTTATACCTGATATTAAGGTAAGCATCCTGAAAATCAATACCACCGCTCTCATAGCCACCATTGGAATTTAATCTTAAATCAAAAGATGGATTTAAATAGCGACTGATATAAAATTCGTGTGCAAAACCAATCTTACCTTTTTGATTATTGTGGTAGATTCCGGGGCCGAGTCCAATAGCCCATTTACTGTCAGCATTCTGGGCAATAGAACTACCCAAAACAATGAAAAGTGTTAAGAATAAGAGCGTAATCTTTTTCATAATTTAAAGTTTTATTTTTGCATTTATTTTAAGAGGCAATTTATTAATTAATTATAATCCTGCAAAACCATTTCATTTAAAATGGATTGATTGTTTATAATATTTTTTAACAAATTTATACATTTATATTAAATATAATACTTTTCAGAGAAAAATTGTTCATAATTATTGACATAGAAACTACCGGAAATAATCCTAAATTCGGGTGTATCACCGAATTAGCCATTTTTCAACATAACGGACAAAAGATTACAAATCATTATTCAACATTAATAAATCCGGGGATGGATATACCGTATTATATAACGAAATTAACAGGTATTGATAATGAAATGGTGAAGAATGCACCGAAATTTCATGAAGTTGCTAAGCAGATTTTAGAATTAACGGCAGGCCGGACTTTTATTGCACACAATGTTAAATTTGACTATAGTTTTATTAAGGAAGAATTTTCAAGGCTTGGATTTAATTTTCACAGAAAAACCTTGTGTACAGTGCAACTATCAAAAAAACTTTTACCTGGACATCAATCTTATTCATTGGGAAAATTATGTTCAGATCTCGGAATTGAAATCAGAGGAAGACATCGTGCTTCAGGTGATGCAATGGCAACGGTAAAACTTTTTGAATTACTTTTACAAAAAAAAGAACAACTTGAAAACTCAAAATCTACAACTAATTTAAAGCTGTTTTAGATCAGATTTACTTTTAAGATTCTGGATTATCCTCTATCTTTTCCTTATTAATGTCAGAAAAATCAAAAAGATTCTTAGTTTGAAGTGTATTATACCAGAGAATAACTTTTTTAATATCAGAAATATACACACGATCTTTATCATAATCTGGTAAAACCAGACCAAAATACTTTTTCAATTCGTTTTCAGAGGATTTTGGAGAAATTGCCGGACCACCATTTTCTTTTTCTGATATTGCCTTAAAAATATCTTTTAAAGGTACATCTCCATTTTCCGTATAAATTGCAATATCTTCCAAAGCCGATACTTTAGATGTTGAATGCACAGGCATTCTTTTTAAGCTGTCAAGCGATTCAACTATAATATTGTTTTTTGATTCAGCAATTAATTTGTAAAGTCCCGATTGTCCCGATATTGATAGTATTCCTTTTAACATGATTCTGAAATTTTGCGCGAATATACAATTTTTGTCTTTTACCAAAAGGGTGTAGTTTTAGTTAATTAAAATTCAACTCATACGAAATTCCAAATTTTATCCATCTGCCCGGTTGAAAAATGTTTCCAATGTCAACATATTTAACATCGAAAATATTGTTTACCGAAATAAATAACTCCAATCCTTTCCATTTATAAATTAATTTACCATCGAAAATCCAAAAAGGTTCATATTCACTTTCCGAACCCCAGTTATTATTTTCAAAAACGGTGTAAGTGCCGTCCCTGTCCTGAAAAAGTGCTTTTAAATCAATATTAAAATTCTTAAAAATTGACTGATTTACAGAAGCCACAAACTTATGTTTCAAATTATCCAGAACATAATATGAGATGTAATCCATTTCTTCCTTATTTTGTTTGTTATACAAATAATCAAGAACTATTCGATCAGGAAAATATTTACCAAACCTTTCTTTCAAATTAAATTGAAGTTGGATTTCGCTGCCATAACTATTTAATTGTGTCAGGTTTTGTGATTGCCATTTATCTTCTGAATTGATTTTAACCCAATCAATAACATCGGTTCCTTTCCGGTAAAAAACCACAAGATACCCCTGAATAAAATCTGTGCCGATTTTTCCTCCACTCTCAAGCATTGCTGTTTTTTCAGCATTTAAATCAGGATTCCCATTATTAGTTGGCCCCGAATAATACAAATCAGTAAATGTGGGCATTCGGAGTGAAGTATTAAATGATGTAAAAAGTTTAAAAGCAGGATTTAAATTATAACTCAAATCAAGCCCTGGAAAAATATTAATCACCGGATTTGTTTCTGATATATGATTGATTAACAGTCCACCACTCATTACCCAATTGTTTTTGTAGAAAACATGCTCAAGAAATCCTGAAATAATATTTCGTGTTTTTGACTTTGTAAATTCCGCGTTCTCACCCGGAACCTCAACAGGATTATCCAATGGTTCGCCCAGTACATTACTTAAAATATTTTCGGAACGAAATTCAATACCAAATGATGATTTTCCGTAAGAAGACTGAATCCATGAATTCATACTTCCTCCATAAGTATTTGTTAAGTGATAATTATGTGTTGTGTACCAGGTTGGGGGATTTTCCCTGAAAAGTTCGAAACGATCCTGATTTCTTCTCCAATAAATTACAGGACTTAAGTGAAGCTTTGAATTGGAAGTCCATTTAACTGAAGTTACCAATGTTTTAATTTCCTCAAACTGATTAGGATATTTTGGTGTATAAAAACTGTTGGCTCCAAATTCTTTATCAGAATAACCAGCCTGAAAGTTTAAAGTTCCGTTTTTTACAATTAGTCGGTTTGAATAAAAAATGCTGCCAATGTCAAAGTCTGTATTTTCAATGTATCCATCAGATTTTTTTTTATTTAAAGATAACGAATGAAGAAGTTTCCCGGTAATCAGAGATCCTGAAAAATTTCCATCAAAATATCCGAAATTTCCACCACTGAATTTCAGATTGATTGAATTGTAATCGTTCTGACGGGTAATAATATTTATTGCACCTGCAAAAGCATTTGGTCCGTAAACACGGGCGGCAGGACCTTCAAGGATTTCTATTCTTTCGATTTGATTAATGCTTACGGGAATATTAAAATTGTGATGACCAGTCTGGGGATCGGTAATATTTATTCCATTTAACAGAATCAGTGTCTGATCAAATGTGCCTCCCCTGATATTTACATCAGCCTGTACACCTTCTGCTCCGCGTTGCCTGACATCTACGCCGGCAACATATTCAAGTAATTCCTGAACGCTTTGGGCTGGAGCAGCCTCAATCTCTTTTTTATCAATTACCGAGATTATTCTGGCAATCTTTGAGTATAATGCCGGAGATCGCTGGGCGCTTACCTCAATCTCCTCAATATTGTATTCGGCCTTAATTTCAGTTGTATCCTGAAAAATTGCCATGCCTGAAGCAGGAACAGAACAAAAGTAATCAACTGTCAGCACAGAGATCAAAACAACTTTTTGCATTGTTCTGAAAACAGAATAATTTTTTCTGCTCCATTTGCTGAAATGTAAAATTTCCGCGGAATTTATTGTTTTAAACAACAGTTTCATTTGCCAAAAATCAGGTGGCGAATATACGATATGTATTTTTAATGACGAAATCTTATCCTTGTCAATATTTTTCACAAAATATTACAGCATAATTAGTTAAAAGCCGGGCAAACAACTATTGACGGAAAATGTTCATGCCGATATAAAGATTCTTTATACAGGATAGAAAAAATCAACAAAAAAAAATTCAAAAAGGTCTTTTATTACAGTCATTTGCACCTTATATTTGTTTAGACAAATTAAAAATAAAACACCATGACTCAAGTTCAATTTAACAACGCATTGCTTGGTTTAAGTAGTAAATTACACTACTACGCTTTAAGCCTGACATCTGATTCAGAAAAAGCTGACGACCTTCTACAGGAAACATTTCTAAAAGCCCTGACGTATCGTGACAAGTTTGCGCAAAACACAAACTTCAAAGCATGGATTTATACAATAATGAAGAATACATTCATAAACGATTACCGGAGAAATGTAAAAACCAAAAATACTTTTGATGGTTCAAATAATGATTTTCATCTTTTATTTTCAACCGATAAAGTTGACCCTGGCCCAGATTCTTTTTACAGTTCAAAAGAAATCAACAAAACCATTGATGCACTTGAAGACGAATATAAAATACCTTTTACCATGTTCCTCGATGGTTATAAATACAAAGAAATTGCCGAAGAACTTGATTTACCTTTGGGAACTGTAAAAAGCCGGATTTTCTTTACCCGTAAAAAACTGGAAAAAGCTTTAAAAGATTATTCAAATAATTAATAATTTCGTATAACTTTTGTTTTAAAAGATTCTCAAAAGAGAATCTTTTTTATTTTAATCTGATATCTAAGAAATTATGAAAAAAATAGCAATTTATCTTGCAAATGGCTTTGAGGAAATCGAAGCAGTTAATATCATTGACGTTTTACGAAGGGCGGAATTAGATGTAACAATTGTTTCTGTCACTGAAAATCATGAAGTTACCGGGTCACATGGCATAAAACTTATTGCTGATCAGCTTTTTAAAGAAATCAATTACGACCAGATTGATATGATCATATTACCTGGAGGTATGCCCGGTGCAAAAAATTTAAATGAACATCCGGGGCTTCGTGAACAAATCCTGAATTTTTATGAAAACAACAAGATGCTTGGAGCAATTTGTGCCGCTCCGTTGGTTTTTGGAAACCTGGGAATTTTGAAAAACAGGAAAGCCACCTGTTATCCTGGTTTTGAAAATCAACTTCACGGTGCAATTGTTACATCAGAATTTGTGGAAGTTTCAGGAAATATTGTAACCGGAAAAGGTGCCGGCGTCGCAATCGATTTTGCCTTAAAAATCGTTGAAGTTTTTAAAGACAATGAATTTGCAACCAGACTGGCTCAAAAAATGATTGTCAGAAATTAGTTTTTACTTATTTTTTTCGCTATCCAGTTACGCGCATTAACAAAAGCCTGAATCCATGGTGCAACTTCATCCGTTCTTCTTTCTGCAGGATAATATGCCCATTGCCAGGGTTTAAAAGCTCTTTCAAGATGAGGCATCATTACCAGATGTCTTCCGTTTTCAGAACAAAGCCCTGCAGCCGAATAATGCGAACCGTTTGGATTTGCCGGGTATTCATCCTGACTGTATTTCATCGGAATATTATATTGCTCTTCATTGAACGGAAGGTTAAACTTTCCTTCACCGTGAGCCACCCAGATTCCCAGTTTCATGCCAGCCATATTTTTAAGCATGACAGAATTGTTTTCCAGGATATCAACATTCAGAAATGCTGATTCGAATTTACCCGATTCATTGTGCAACATTTTGGGATGAATACTGTGTTCAGGATAAACAAGCCCGAGTTCAACCATTACCTGGCAACCGTTGCAAACTCCCAGACTTAAAGTATCTTCACGTTTATAGAAGTTTTCAAGTGCAATCCTGGCTTTTTCGTTGTATTTAAATACTCCCGCCCAACCTTTTGCCGAACCTAAAACGTCGGAATTTGAGAAACCACCTACAAAAACAATCATATTCAGTTCTTCAAGCGTTTCGCGACCCGAGATCAGGTCGGTCATGTGAACATCTTTTACATCCATTCCGGCAAGGTATATTGCATACGCCATTTCCCTGTCACCATTCACACCTTTCTCCCTGATAATTGCAGCTTTAAATCCCGAAGGTTTTCTTCTGTTTAAATCAATCCCCAAATCGGCAGCAACACCCGAAAAATCCTTGAAATCGTATTTTAGTTCGAATTTTTTATAGTTCGAAAAGCGGAGAAGCGCGTGTTCATTCCCACTTTGCTTTCTGTCTAAAAGGTAGGAGGTTTTAAACCACAAGTCGCGTAACGAATCAATGTCAAAATCAACTTCCGAATCAAAATTCTTTACCCTGACTTTCCGGTAAGGTACAGGCACACCAATTGTAACAAATTCAACGCCGGCTTCATCCAATAGCCTTTTAACCTCAGTTTTATCTGCACATTGAATTACAATTCCGGGATTTTCGCTGAAAAGAACCTTGACGAGATCTTTTTCACCAATTTCCGTAAGATCAACTTTCATCCCCCCTTTTTTATTACTGAAACACATTTCCAGTAATGTTGTAATCAATCCACCCGATGCAATATCATGGCCAGCTAAAATCAATTGATGTTCAATCAGTTTTTGAACAGCATCGAAAGCAGCAACAAATTTTTTGGTATCTGCCACAGTCGGCGCTGTTTTTCCAAGTTTATTAATCGACTGGGCAAAAGCACTTCCACCTAAAGCACGTTCAGTAAAAGAAAAATCGATGAAAAGAATCTCTTTCAATTCGTCGCTAACCAGAACCGGTTCAACTACCTTGCGACAATCGGATACTTCGCCCGATGCTGAAATAATTACTGTTCCCGGCGCGTAAACAACATCATCTTTATATTTCTGAGTCATCGACATGGAATCCTTTCCGGTAGGAATATTAATGCCAAGTGAACATGCAAAATCGCTTGCAGCTTTCACAGCTTCGAAGATACGTGCATTTTCTCCCGGATTTTTTGCAGGCCACATCCAGTTGGCACTCAACGAAACGCCTCTGAGATTTTCGATTAAAGGAGCCCAGATAATATTTGTCAGCGACTCGGCTATTGAAAGTACAGAACCTTTCGGGGCGTCCACCAAACCCGCAACAGGAGCATGACCAATTGTTGTTGCAAATCCAGCTTTACCCTGATAATCAAGTGTTATTACTCCAACATTATTTAATGGCAGATGCAATTTCCCGGCACCTTGCTGTTTTGCTATTCTACCGGTAACCGAACGGTCAACTTTGTTGGTTAACCAGTCTTTGCAAGCCACAGATTCAAGTTGAAGCACATTTTCGATCAATGAATTAATTTCCTTTTCATCGTATTCAAGTTCTTCGAAATCAGGTATTATCGTTACATCTTCAAGAACAGTTTTCGGAGGATTACCAAACATGTAACCCAACTGCCAGTCGATTGCTTTTTCGCCGGTTTTCGAGTTTTCGAAAGTAAACTGCATGTCGCCTGTAGCTTCACCAATATTGTAAATCGGAGCCCGTTCACGTTCTGCAATTCTTGTCAGCAACTCAACATGCTCCTGTTTCATAACCAGGCCCATTCGCTCCTGCGATTCATTCCCGATAATTTCTTTCTGTGAGAGTGTCGGATCTCCAACCGGAAGTTTTGCTGTGTCGATCTTTCCACCTGTCGATTCGATTAATTCCGACAAACAGTTCAAATGTCCTCCTGCTCCATGATCGTGAATTGAAATAATCGGATTTTCATCGGCTTCACTTAAAGCACGAATGGCGTTGTAAACCCTTTTCTGCATTTCGGGATTAGCACGCTGAACAGCATTCAGTTCAATATGGTTCTTAAATTCGCCGGTTGCGACCGAGGAAACCGCTCCCCCACCCATTCCAATCCTGTAATTATCGCCACCTAACAGAATTATTCTGTCGCCTTTTTCAGCTTCACCTTTTAAACTGTATTTTTTATTGCCAAAACCAATTCCGCCGGCAAGCATAATTACCTTATCGTAACCGTACTTTTTAAAATTTTCGAAATGTTCAAAAGTTAAAACCGATCCTGTAATCAGCGGTTGACCGAATTTGTTTCCAAAATCGCTGGCGCCGTTCGAAGCTTTTATCAAAATCTCTTCCGGGGTCTGGTAAAGCCATTCCCGTTCTTCTGTTGCCTGTTCCCAACTCCGTTCGGCTTCTGTACGGGGATACGATGTCATGTAAACTGCAGTTCCGGCAATCGGAAAGCTCCCCTGGCCACCTGCAATCCGATCCCTGATTTCGCCTCCAGTACCGGTGGAAGCGCCATTAAAAGGCTCAACAGTTGTTGGAAAATTATGCGTTTCAGCCTTTAATGAAAGAACTGTTTCGATATCCTTTATTTCAAAAAAATCGGATTTGTCCTGTGTTTTTGGAGCAAATTGTTCAATCACCGGCCCCTGAACAAAAGAGCAATTGTCTTTGTATGCCGAGATAATTTTATTAGGATTTTCTTTCGAAGTTTTCTTAATCATCTGAAACAGTGATGAATCCATCTCTTTTCCATCGATAATGAAAGTTCCGTTAAATATTTTATGCCGGCAGTGTTCTGAATTTACCTGTGCAAAACCATAAACTTCTCCGTCGGTAAGAGACCTGCCCATTTCCGATGAGACCTTGTTTAAATATTCAATTTCATCTGCACTTAAAGCCAATCCTTCTGCTTCGTTGTATGCTGCAATATCTGTAATATTTAAGATGGGTTCGGGTTGTTTATTTATAGTGAAAATATTCTGAGTAAGATTCTGATACAGACGTTGCAGCATTGGATCGTATCCGGCATTTTCGTTTTCCACCTGAAAATACTCTTCAATCCGGAGTATTCCTTCAATCCCCATATTTTGTGTTATTTCCACAGCGTTTGTACTCCAGGGCGTGATCATTTCTTTACGCGGACCAACAAACCATCCATCAATTGAATAATCAGGAATAAATACTGAATCGGAAAACAGCCAGTTAAGTTTACTGAC
>JBBIPU010000100.1:8659-11904 GCA_037442685.1 Draconibacterium sp.
TATTACGGGAAATCACCCGATGTATTGTCTGAAAAGTATGGGCATCCAAAAGTTATTTTAGATCACGAGGATGAAAAGGTTTATGTTTATGAAATTATTAAGAATTTGAAGAGTACCGAGATCAGCCAAGCAAAACTTACCCTCGATCCGATGATTTCGCCGGGAGTGGAAAAAACTGAACGCTATTATTTTACCATAAAGGAAGGGAAAATAGTGAAAGTTAAACTGGAAGAAGAATACAAGCGCTGAAAAGAAAATTAAAGTCAAAACAATACGGGTTTAAATAAATTTTATAGTTTTGCACACACGTTTTTTGAAATTATGCCCAGATGGTGAAATTGGTAGACACGCCAGCTTGAGGGGCTGGTGCTCGCAAGGGTGTGCAAGTTCGAGTCTTGTTCTGGGCACTGAAAAAAGCGTTGCAAATTACAACTGCAGCGCTTTTTTTATAAATTTCAACCTCGTTTATTTTTAATTGTAAACGATCTTTTTGAAATAAATTTCATCATCAATAGTTACCCTGAAGAAATAAATACCCGATGAAATCTTTCGATTTGCTGAATCAGTGCCATTCCATTTAAATAAATGCTTCCCACTGTTCATCACCGTTTTTGGTACAATCGATGCCACTTTCTGCCCCAGTTGATTCAAAACTCCAACAGAAACTTTTGCTTCTTCAAATAAAAAAAGTTCTGTAGTTATTTCATCTTTAAACGGATTTGGGTAACATTTGATTTCAATTTCCCCGCTCTGATTAAAATTTATCCCTTTTGAAGCATATTTTGCAAGACTTGCAAAAGTGGTTTCATTTCTGGAAAATGTTGATGAACCTTTCAAAATGTCTGGGTCCAGAATGTATTCTTTGTCCTGCTTCGAATTCCACAGTTTGACTGTGAACGGATTTCCGTCCATGAATCCCGGCATTCCCTGTAAATCAGTTGCTGACGCTTTAATTGAAACTGTTTTATTTTGCAAATTCATCACATTAAGAATGACAGAACCTACACATATTTCCCCATCAAAAACTGCAAGTTCATCGCCAACCTGAAAAACATTAACAGGCAGATCAACAATGTTAATATTCATGTAATCAACTCCATTCCCTTTAAACTGAAGCGTAAAATGAACGGGCACTATTTGTTTTGATTGTATGGTTTGCGATTTGGGATAAATTGCATAAATCCACAAAGTATCATCAGCATTTACTTTGATTTTGTAGCCTTTCCCTGCCGTAAAATTGCCAATATTATTTTGCCAGCCACCAAAAATTCCCCAGTCTTCAATCGAATTTCCCGATCCATCCTGCACTTTTTCCAAAACTCCCCTGTCAATAAGTTGCTGAACCACAGCCATTCCATCAAATTCGACCTGTTGCGGGTATCCTGCAATGTTCCATCCGGCATGCAGAGGGATGGCAAAAGGATATTGTACCTGAGTTCCGGTAATCATAATTGAATCATTTTCGTTAACCTTTATTTTATAACCTTCGATAAGGCTAACATCACCGATATTGTTTTGCCAACCTCCGAAAATACCCCAGTTTTCCAGAGAATTTCCATTTTCATCCTGTATTTTTATTAATGTGCCCTGGTCAATTAAAGGCTGAACAATGAATTGCAGATCAGTTGAATCGGGATTACCCGGAAGAGAAAAAATATTCCAGCCCGAATTAAAGCTGATTTTATTTAAAATCTTAGGTATTACATCATATTCATAAACTCCCATATCAAAAGCATCACCAAATTTTATTTTGTTCCCAAAAAAATCGCGGGTACCAGGATCAATATTAAAGAGAGTTTTCAGATCAATTCCTGCATCAATTACCGGTGAACCTTCTTCGGTTTTGTAATCAGTAATTTCCGTTAGCTTTTCAGGATCAGTTAAGTTTGATTTTCCTGGATTAATAAGTTTCGGATCGGCAAACATCCCCACAATTTCACCATTTAACAGCTCCTGGTTTGATGCCAGCGCCCACGAATAAAATTCGTTTACATTATTCAAAAAATAGTTGTTATCGAGCGGAAACCAGCAGTTTCCCTGGAAATTTTCACCATTGATATAATTATAAACACCATTGGTTTTTGACACAAATATATTATTCCGGAAATTGAAATTCAGGTTTGAATGATCCATAAATGACAAAACCGGCCCATTGGAATCATAAACCACGTTATTGTAAAATTCAAGTCCCTGAAATTTATTTCTGTCACCAGATCCATTCCAAAAAAGAATATTTGCCGTACTCGACACGTTCCCATCGTTCTCACTGATGCAGTACCTTACAACATTGTTTTTCCATTCAGATGCTCCGGGATATTGAAAAATCCCATATCCAGCCCCCTGATTATTATAAGATAAACAATATTGAATAACAGAATTGGTCGTTCCTCCGTCCAAATCAAAACCCAGCCCATCCTGTCCACCTTTCGAAGTTTTGTTACTGTGTGAAATACAATTCTGAATAATCGCGCTGTCAGCCTCTGCAACCCAGATTCCGCCAGGACCGTTACCTGTTCTGGGCATATCCCATCCATTATTTGAAGCCTCGCAAAACTCAATTAAAATATTGGTTGTATTAAAAATAAAAATCCCGTTGCCACTGTGATTATCAAGCACCGTCGGATCACCTGCATTATTATCGGTCTTAGAATGACCAATATAAATATTTGTTATAGAAGTTTTTGTAATACCGGCGAGATAAATCCCTGCATATCCATTATCATGAGCATTCAAATAATTCAGACGATAATTTTTCCCCTCATTTTTTATTTTAATTCCTGAATGCTGGAAACCACTAACTTCAACACTGTCAATCACAACATCGGAGCAGGAACTAAAAATTAACCCATTTCCTGTGTTGCCGCTTTTTCTGCCACTGCCAACAAAATTTAGGTTCTCAACACTTAAAAAATTACCAGAAGATGCCATGAAACCCGATTCATTTGCTGCATTTATTGTAGCTCTTCCCGTTCCGAAAGAACCAATTTTTACATAATTACCTGCATTTCCTGTATCATTTGAATCAAAAAAAATAGTGCCATTAAATACCCGGCCACCTTCAAACAATACCTGATCTCCGGGCTCGAAATTGATGCGATTTACTTTCTCAATGGTTTGCCAAGCTTGCTCCGGAGAAGTACCAGAATTTGAATCATTTCCCGTAGAACTGACATAATACTTTCCTAATCCGCCTGGTTCATCAGGTACTTTTCCAACAGTATCAACAATCAAATTTAAGTCATCAA
>JBBIPU010000100.1:12004-13257 GCA_037442685.1 Draconibacterium sp.
TTTTGCACTAAATTTCCCGGAATTAACTACTGATGAATCAATATTGATCCTGGTGTTTTGATTGCCTGTCCACATTTCCCAGGGAACCGTAATTGCTCCTGTTTCAAATCCCGGATTATTGACCAGATTCTGAGAAAATGCATAATTGCTTATAAATGAATATATTATTGCACTATAAAAACAGATTCTTTTTAATATTTTCAAATAACTCATGAATTTTAAACAGTAAACTTTAAAACGTCCATTAAATATTAAGATATTTTATTTACTTCAAAATTAAGCTAAATATTTAAAATGTACTTATTCATCTTAATTAAATATAAGTAATTGAATATCATCATATTAAACAATTTATCATGTAAATTGTTCACTATAAAACTGCCTGATTCATACTTAAAGCAATTTTATTGAGCTGGAATAACTTACATAAATTAATGTTTTCTGTGAATTACTTTGAATATAGAAATTTCATCATCCTTTACAATTTTAATATAATACATGCCTTCCGGAACCTGCTGTTCAGACCTGTTTTTCCCATCCCATTTCATCAAATGAACACCAGGCTCCATCCAATTATTTGTTGTTATTGAATTTATGGATTGTCCCAGCTGATTGATTATTTCTACGGTTACAAAGGCATTATTTGTTAATCTGAATTCAATTGTTAATTCATCACTAAAAGGATTTGGATAACAATTAATTTGAGCTGCATCCCGTCCGGTAATGTCAGCTAAACCAGTTACATTGTAGTTTTCAATACTTGCCAATGTTGTTTCATTTTTAGTGAATACAGCATTACCCTCAATAATTTGCGGTTCAAGGGTGATTTCCTTGTTTTCTTCAGAATTCCACAATTTCAAGGTAAACGTATTTCCTTCAATAAATCCTGATATTCCTTCATCATCGTTTGCAGAAGCAATAACAGAAATTATTCTGGTACTTAAATTCGTTGGCAGTATTACAACACTACCAACACAAACAGTCCCATCGAAAACAGCCAGTTCATCACCTGATTTTAATGAATTTACAGGTAAATTCACCAAATTAATATTCATATGATCAACGCCATTGCCTTTGTAAATAGTTTTAAAATGCGAAGAATTATTCTGATAAGTTTTTACAACAATTGATTTTGGATAACTTTCATAAATATTCAATGTATCTTTTAAAATCATTTTTATTTTGTAACCTTCTCCGGTATTAAAATTCCCGATGTTATTCTGCCATCCACCAAAAATTCCCCAGTTTTCAAG
>JBBIPU010000100.1:13357-15223 GCA_037442685.1 Draconibacterium sp.
AAATTCAGCCATTTCAGACTGGAGATTTGCCCCAATTCTGCAGGAATTGTTCCTGTTAATTGATTCCCGTTTAAAAACAAAAGAGAAAGACTATCTAACTGACCAAATTCAACTGGTATAGAACCTGTCAATTGGTTTTGTGACAGATTCAGCCATTTTAATTTTGATAATTGTACCAATTCAACCGGGATTGAACCAGTAAGTTGATTTCCGTTTAAATATAACATTGAAAGTTCTGGTTGCAGCCAAACATTATTCGGAATGGTCCCGGATAAAAGATTATTCCCTAAATTAAGCCATTTCAGTTTTGTTAATTGACTTAAAATATCGGGAACAGAACCAGAAATCTGGTTTTGTGCCAAATTCAGATATTCCAGATTAACAAGTTGGTCTAATTCAGTTGGGATTGTACCAGTTAATTGATTCTGAGATAAATTAAACCACAACATTTTAGTGAGTTGACCGAGTTCAACAGGGATTGATCCGGAGAGTTGATTGTTATCCAGATACAACAAAAGCAAATTTGTTAATTGAGCTAACTCAGGAGGAATTGAACCTGTAAAACTATTCTGATTTAAAAATAAATACTGAAGTTTTGTCAACTGACCAAGTTCTTTTGGAATAGTTCCTGAAAATAAATTATTATTCAAATATAATTTGATCAGTTTTGTTAGCTGTCCAAGTTCAACTGGTATTGCTCCTGAAAGTTGATTACCACTTAACCTTAACGAAGTAAGATTGCTCAGTTGACCGATTTCGACCGGTATGGATCCTGATAATCTGTTTGAATCCAGTTCAAGTATTTCAAGTTCAGATAATTGTGCCAATTCTTTAGGTATCTCACCTGTAAAACTGTTTTTCCTTAAAATCAATGATTTGAGTTTGGATAATTGGCTTAATTCCACAGGGATTATTCCCGATAATTTGTTTGTATCCAAATCCAATACCTGAAGTTTCGAAAGCAGACCTAACTCCGGTGGAATAGTGCCGTTCAGGTTATTATCTTTCAGATTAATCTGGGTAACCGAATCAACATCCATTATAATTCCATACCAGGTGTTTAAAGGCCCATTAAGCCAATTGGTATTATTTGTCCAGTCTGGGCCCCCGGTTGAATTATATAAATTAACCAGTATCAATGAATCTGATTCACTGACTGCATTTACTCCTTTTGCACTTTTTAAAGAAATTGCGCCGGAATTTTGCGCCTTTACTTTTGAAAATGTCAATAAAAACGCTAGTAATATCAGACCCATCATAAAAGTCTGATTCAGATTCTGTTCAGATAAAAACTTCTTCATATTTAATAGTTTATTAAGTACATTCTTCAATTTAAAACCAGGATTGAGAAAAGCCTGAATTGACCAAAAGTTTAATAGTAAGATTTAATTTTTCTTTAAAAGAAGGGAAGATTCAAAATCCCTTATTTTTTATCTTCCCCGTTTTAACAAAATCAGTTCTTACTTTAAACTCACAGTACAATTATCTGAGAAAAATTCTGCTAACTTTTTTGCATCCTCTGTATTCATATTTATTTTTTAAAAGCGTGCCATGTCAGTTTCAATTAGTATGCCAATATAAATAAATAGCTGCACAACAACAAATTGAACAGCTATTTCTGAATTTATCCGGTTCATTATGGGACAGACAATCCCATTAAATTACTTTGAAAGAATCACTTTTCGATTAAAAGAAACATCATTAATATCAATTTTTATATGATAAACACCCTTCGAAACAACATGATTACCTGTACTTTTGCCATCCCATTCAAACTTATTTAAACCACCCGGAAGCAACTGTTTTGTGGTAATGGTTTTTACTTTCTGCCCCAACTGGTTCAGTACTTCCACTTCTACCTGCGAA
>JBBIPU010000101.1:0-11467 GCA_037442685.1 Draconibacterium sp.
TCAGAATACCGGAAATGATCCTGGCAATTAATGAAACTGCAACAATTAAAAAAAAATAAATTTTTCTGACGTTTGATTGCCCGTGAATGAAACGGAAAATGCTTCATTTTCAGTATATTTGTTTAAAATGAGTTTTAATGATCCAGATTAAAGACAGAACACGCAATATACTTTTAATAACAGGCGGATTGTTTGTTCTATTTTTAATCTGGTATTTCAGCAAAATTGTAACTTACATACTGATTTCGGGTGTTCTGGCTTTTGTCGGAAGGCCACTTGTGCGGTTGCTGGTAAAGCTGAAATTCAAATATTTCAAAATTACACAGAGTCTGGCAGCATTGATAACGTTAATTGTATTGCTGGCAATAGTAATAACCTTTTTACTTTTTTTTGTTCCCCTCTTATTAAATGAACTTGAAATCCTGTCGAAGGTGGATTTCTCGGCTGTTATCGGAACATTGGAGGAACCATTGTCGAGGCTTTCGAGGGTTTTTGGGTCCGAGCCGGTCAGGCTGGAAAACCGTTCGTTTTTCGATGTATTAAATGAATATCTGGGTAACAAGATTGATCTTTCAAAGATTTCTGACCTTTTTGTATTTGTTACCGGAATAATCGGGGAACTGTTTGTTGCATTCTTCTCAGTTTCATTTATCACTTTTTTCTTTTTAAAAGAAGAAACCTTGCTTCGCGACGGTATTCTCATGATTGTTCCAACCGAAATGGAGACAAAAGTCGGTCACATTCTCGATTCAATCATTTACCTGCTGCGGAGATATTTCATCGGTTTGATTCTCGAAATAATTTTGGTTGGTTTTCTCGATACAATCGGGTTAAATATTGTCGGGCTGGAATTTAGTCAGGCAGCGGTAATTGGATTATTTTGCGCCCTGTTCAATGTAATTCCTTATCTCGGACCAATCATCGGGGGTTTATTTGGATTGCTGATTGGCCTGGCATTGAATATTGAAGCAGATCTGATAAATTATACCTTACCGCTGCTCGGTTTAATGACTATGATTTTTGTTATTGTAAAAATAATCGACGACATTTTTTTTCAACCGTTAATTTATTCAAGCAGTGTAAAAGCACATCCGCTCGAAATTTTCCTAGTAATACTTGCTGCAGGAAGCATGGCAGGGGTTTTGGGAATGATGCTTGCCATTCCGGCATATACTATTTTAAGGGTTATTGCACACGAGTTTTTTATCAACCTGAAAATTGTAAAAAAGCTTACAGAGAATATGGATAAAAAAGAAGAAATAAAATACTTCCACAAAAAATAGTGAAAAGGAATTTTATGAAAAGAAAATTGAATTATGAATAGTTCTTTTGTAAATCATAAAATCAGATGATTAGCATTGAATTTGCTTGATTTATGTAAACATTTGTTCTTATATTCTTTTATTGATCTTTCAACATTACAAATACTTTTGTTTACTGAAACAGATTTCTAAGTTTTTTTAGCTAAATTGAGAAACCTTTTACCGATAATTTTTGTTAAAAGAGATATTTTTTAAATAACCCTTGGTTTTATTACTTAACTGGACAGAATGAAAAAATATTTTTCGGGTAAATCAGGTTTTAAAATAAAGTTGTTATTTGTTTTCCTGATTGCAATTATTTCATTTTTAAATTTTTCAAATATCTCAAAGGCAGCGAATGAAGAAACGGTTGTTACTGACGGTCATTCAAACGAAGCTGTGAACCGGGGTCAGCGTATTTTTATGGGCTTGCTCCCTTTCGACAGAAAATATGAATCCTGTGTTTCATGTCATCTCCTGAAACAGGTGGATACGCTGAACTGGAATCCCAGCGCCATGGATATTGCCGTAAAATATGCCGGAAAGGATTTTGCTTCCTTTCAGCAGGTGGTTATGCAACCTTCGGGCAATAAAATGACAGCTTCGCACAAGGATTTTGATATATCCGAAGAAAACCTGAAAGAAGTAAAAGCTTATCTCGACGAACTGGCTCATAAAGGAGTACAGCCTGCAAAGCCAAGTATAAATAATCTTTTGCTGTTTTTGTTTCTGGGATTGATTATCACCTGGGCAATTCTCGAACTTATTTTTTTCAGAAAAGTGAAATGGAAATTTATACCGGTTTTATTATTTATCGGAGCTTTTGGCTGGCAGGTAAAAATGATCGCTACAGATGCGATGCGGCTTGGAAGGCAAAAAGATTATGCTCCCGATCAACCTGTGAAATTTTCGCATAAAGTACATGCCGGCGACAACGGAATTGATTGCATGTATTGTCATACAACTGCTGGCAAGGGTAAATCAGCGGGAATACCAGCTACAAATCTGTGCTTGAATTGTCATGTCATCATCAGGGAAGGCACCCACAGCGGGAAATTTGAAATTGCAAAAGTTGTCGATGCCGTGGAAAAAGGGAAACCAATTGAGTGGATCAGGATTCACAACCTGCCCGAACATGTGTTTTTCAGTCATGCAGTGCATGTTGGTTCAGGCAAACTTGATTGTACGCAGTGTCACGGTCAGGTTAAGGAAATGGATATTATGAAACAGCAGAATGATCTTTCAATGGGGTGGTGCATTAATTGTCACCGCCAAACCAATGTTCATTTTGCCGAAAATCCTTATTATGATCAGTATATCAAGCTTCACGAAGATTTAAAATCAGGGAAGATTAAGTCAGTTACTGCCGAACAGATCGGGGCAAACGATTGTATGCGTTGCCATTATTAGTTTAAGGATCAGAGTTTAAAGTTCAAAGAAGAAGGCTATTGAAACTATGACAAAATATTGGAGAAGTATTGAAGAATTGAAAGATCCGGTTGCATTTAAAAATGCCGAGATAAAACTGGAGATCGATGCCAAACGTGCATTTATCCAGAACAAACCTGGTACTTCACGCAGGGATTTTTTAAAGACTTTCGGATTTAGTGTAGCTGCAGCAGCCGTTGTTGCAAGTTGTACTAAACCTGTAAACAAAGCAATACCATATCTTGTGAAACCCGAAGAAGTAACTCCGGGGATGGCAAATTATTATGCCTCAACCTATTTCGAGGGAAATGAATATTGCAGCATTCTGGTGAAAGTGCGCGATGGCAGGCCGATAAAAATTGAAGGGAATGACCTTTCGCCTGTATCTCAGCAAGGAACTTCGGCAAGAGTGCAGGCTTCAATATTAAATCTGTATGATGATGCCCGTTTTAAAACTCCCTTGAAAAAAGGTGAAGCAACAACATGGCAGGAGGTTGACGATTATGTAAAAAGCAAGCTGGAACAGTTAAAAAGAGACAACAAAAAACTTGTCCTGCTTACTTCTACAGTTATATCGCCAAGTACCAGATCGGTAATCAAACGGTTTTTGGAAGAAAACCCCAATGCTCAGTGGCTGCAGTACGATGCAGTTTCGGTAACAGGTATTTTAAAGGCAAATGAACTGAGTTTCGGAAAGGCATTTGTACCCGATTACCGTTTTGAAAAAGCTAAGGTAATTGTAAGTTTTGGTGCCGATTTCCTTGGAACATGGCTTTCGAATGTTGAATATACCAAAGGTTATTCTTCAGGAAGAAAATTACTTGAAACAGGCGACCAGATGAGCCGGCATTATCAGTTTGAAAGCGGGATGACAATTACAGGTTCCAATGCCGATGTCCGGTTTCCTGTAAAACCTTCAGAAGAAGGATTACTGATTGCCAATCTTTACAATGAAATTCTAAAAGCGAAAGGACAGTCATCTTTGAATGTGCCTTCAGCTTCTGTCGATTTACGAGGCCTGGTTTCGGATCTGATTGATAATGAAGGTAAGTCGCTGGTGGTTTCGGGGAGCAATGACGTAAATATTCAACTTTTGGTCAATGCAATAAATAATTTGTTAGGAAATTATGGAAATACTGTTTTAACAGGCAGAACATTAAATACCTACCAGGGGATTGATTCTGAATTTGAAACATTTATCAAAGAAATAAAGAATAAAACCGTTGCCGGTGTAATTTGCTGGGGCGTAAATCCGGTTTATAATCATCCCGCCGGAACCGATATTAAACAAGCTATTGAAGGCCTTGAACTTTCTGTTTCACTTGCTGAAAGAAACGATGAAACAACGGCTTCGTGTTACTGGGTTTGTCCTGTGCCAAATTACCTGGAATCATGGGATGATGCAGAACCAAAAACCGGAAGTTACAGTCTTGTTCAGCCCGCAATTTCAAAATTGTTCGACAGCCGGCAGGTGCAGGAATCGCTTCTTAAGTGGAGTGGGACTGAAACTAGTGATCATTATTCCACACTTAAAAATTACTGGATCGATAACTTTTTAAACCGGCAGAAAACATATTCTGATGGAAAAACATTCTGGGATAATACTTTGCAAAAAGGTGTTTTTGAGATCACAGATTCAGGATATGAAGAACTGAAATATACCGACAATGGTGTGTCTGACGCTGTTTCACAGATTAAACCTGCTTCAAATGGCTGGGAAATTGTAATGTACGAAAGCGTCGCCCTTACCAGCGGGAATAATGCAAATAATCCGTGGCTGCAGGAGCTGCCCGATCCGGTTGCCAAAGTGAGCTGGGATAATTTTGCTGCCGTACCGGTAAAATGGGCCGAAGAAAATGGGTTGCAGAATGAATCGGTAATCAATGTAAACGGAATGGAACTTCCGGTATTTGTTTTGCCGGGACAGGCGGCACAGACAATTTCAATAGCGCTGGGTTATGGGCGGCAATTTGCAGGAAAAGTTGGAGATGGTGTTGGAAAGAATGTATTTCCATTATCACAGATTGAAAACGGGGCCAAAAAACTGTGGATGGCAGATGCAAAAGTTAAGATGACGGGTAAAACCTTTCCACTGGCTATTTCGCAAACCCATCATTCAATGGAAGGCCGGCCAGTTGTAAGGGAAACTAATTTCGAAGAATGGAAACTGAATCCTGCCGCAGGCAATGAATTAAAGGAAGAAATCGAAAAGCATCAGGTTACTTTGTACCCTGAAATGGGATTAAAACCACACCACTGGGGAATGGCGGTTGATCTTTCTTCGTGCACCGGTTGTGGTAACTGTTCGATTTCATGTCAGGTTGAAAACAACATTCAGGTAATCGGGAAAGAGCAGGTTCGGAATCGACGGATCATGCACTGGATCAGGATCGACAGGTATTTTTCGAACGATTCCGAAAATCCCGAAGTTTTTCATCAGCCGGTAATGTGCCAACACTGCGACAACGCACCCTGCGAAAATGTTTGTCCAGTTTCGGCAACCCCGCACAGTTCGGAAGGATTAAACCAGGTTGTTTATAACCGGTGCGTGGGAACAAAATATTGCATAAATAACTGTCCTTACAAAGTGCGCAGGTTTAACTGGTTTCAATATGTCGGGAACGATGATTTCGACTTTGCTTCGAACAGCGATTTGGGCAGAATGGTGCTGAATCCTGATGTTACTGTGCGTTCAAGGGGAGTGGTCGAAAAATGTTCGTTTTGCGTGCAGCGGATTCAGGAGAAAAAAATTGCTGCAAAAGTGGCCGGAAGAAAAATTGAAGATGGGGAAATTCAGCCAGCTTGTGTTCAATCGTGCCCTGCAAATGCCCTTGTTTTTGGCGACATGAACAATCCCGAAAGCAAAATCTCGAAATACCTGAAAAACAAACGGAATTACCATCTTCTGGAAGAGTTGCACACGTTGCCGTCGGTGGGATATTTAACGAAAGTAAGAAATAAAAAAACATGACATTTTATGTATAACAGTGCTGTCAGGGGAAGACTTATAGAAGGTGATAAAAGCCTGGGACAGATTTCGGGCGAGATTCTGGCGCCCATCCATGCCCGTACTCCGGCATGGTGGTATTTTGCCCTGTTGATCGCCTTGGGAATGCTGGGTTATGGTGCTTATTCAATCTATATTACCCTTGCAAAGGGATTGGGAACCTGGGGCATCAACAATTCGGTGGGCTGGGGCTGGGATATCATCAACTTTGTTTGGTGGATTGGTATCGGGCACGCGGGTACGGCTTTTTCCATTTTCCTTTTGATTCTCCGTCAAAAATGGCGTACAGCAATAAACAGAGCCGCAGAAGCCATGACAGTGGTTGCAGTGTTGAGCGCGGCGCTTTTTCCTCTTTTACACATGGGGCGGCCTTGGCTTTTCTTTTATATTTTCCCGTATCCCAATACCCGCGGGCCGTTGTGGGTAAACTTTAATTCACCATTATTCTGGGACTTTGTGGCCATTTCGGCTTACCTGCTGATTTCAGCAAGTTTCTGGTATTTCGGGATGTTGCCCGATTTTGCAACGATACGCGACACGGCAAAATCGAAAATCAAAAAAGCAGTGTATGGGATCATGGCATTTGGCTGGACCGGTTCAAGCAAGGAATGGTTGCGTTTCGAAGGATTGAGTTTTGTACTGGGTGGAATTGCTGCAGTCCTTGTAGTTTCAGTTCACTCCATTGTTTCAACCGACTTTGCTGTTTCGGTGGAAGTTGGCTGGCATACTACCATTTTCCCGCCTTACTTTGTGGTTGGCGCCATCTTTTCAGGCTTTGCAATGGTGCTGACACTAGTGGTTTTAATGCGGGGTTTGTATAAAATGAACGATTTTATTACCGATTCACATGTCGATGCAATTTGCCGCGTACTCATCTTTATTTCACTTATAATGGGAACGGCTTACCTTACTGAAATTTTTATGGCCTGGTATTCCGGTTCACCTTACGAAAAGTACATGTTTTTCAAAAACCGGATGTTTGGGGATTACGCATTTGAGTTTTGGGCAATGTTTATTCCAAATGCCATTATCCCTCAATTGTTCTGGTTTAAAAAAATGCGAAGGAACATCTGGGTGGTTTTATTCGTTTCCATTATTATCAATATTGGAATGTGGTTTGAAAGGTACAATATTATAGTTACTTCTTTGAGCCGTGATTATTTGCCGTCGAGCTGGGTTTCATATTCGCCTACCTGGGTTGATATCGGATTTTTTGTGGGCACTATCGGTTTGTTTATGACCGGAGTGTTGCTGTTCTTCCGATTTATTCCGATGATTGCGATTTCGGAACTGAAAAGTGTGGCTAAATTCGATAGACCACTTAAAAAACAAGTAAATATCACGAAACATGAATAAGGATTATATTCTTTGTGTATTTAATGACGAGGAAAGCCTTGTTGCGGCTTTCGAAAAGGTAAAGGAAAAAGGTATTTTACCGGTTGAAGTTTATACTCCTTACCCGGTGCATGAGATTTTACACGGGATGGGTAAAAAAACCAGGATAACGTATGCTGCTTTCTTTTTTGGATTGTTTTCTGCAATAGGTGTGTTGTCATTTCTAACATACGCAGCTGTATTCAGCTGGCCATTGAATTATGGCGGAAAACCTTTTAATGCGTTCCCTTCTTTTATCGTTGTAACTATTGTTACCACAATACTTTCTATAACATTGCTCACACTTTTTACATTTTCGGCAAGGGCAAAAATTTTCCCCGGGAAAAGCCCTCAGATTTTTCATGAACGTGCAACCAATGACAGGTTTGTAATGGTAATCGACAAGAAAAGTGTGGGTGAAAATGCAGACCAGATTAATTCAATAATAACTGAATATGGTGAGATTGAATAGTTATATGAGTCTAAATAAATATCTATTGAAAATGATTTCATGGTTTAAAAATAGGAAGGCATTGTCAATAATAACTTTTGGTCTGGCGATTTTCTCATTTTCATCCTGTGATTATCACCGTAAAACAACCGGATGGGATTTTGCAGGCGACATGATCAAATCACCTGCTTATGAAAGTTACACGCCTAATCCGGTATTTGCAAATGGCAGAACCATGCAACCACCGGTTCCGGGAACAATTCCACGTGGATTTATGCCATATCCCTACCAGAAAACTGATGAGGACAGGGCAATTGCTGCCAAAACACTTGTTAATAATCTGGATAACACACCCGAAAATCTTGAACGTGGTAAAAAGGAATATACAATTTACTGCATGCAATGTCATGGGGAAAAAGGAGACGGGAAGGGGCCCCTGTTTGTCAATAAAAAATACACTTATCCTCCGGGAAATTTATTAAGCGAAAAAATGAAGGCAAATCCGGAAGCCGATATCTACCATGTGATCACCGTAGGATGGGGAATAATGGGGGCTCACGGTTCGCAGATAGATCCTGACGACAGGTGGAGAATTGCAATGTATATCAAACAGAAATTACAGAATCAATAAACAGGAACCATTTAAAAATAAAACTCACGGTTTATGAAAGACCAGTTCGTTATACCAAAAAACTTTAAATTGCTCACTTACGCTTTAATGGTAATCGGCGTGCTTTCTTTTGCATTTGGTTTTGCATTCGATGCAAAACGTACGTGGGCAAATTACCTGTTGAACAATTATTATTTTTTATCGCTCGCTATCGGGGCGGCATTTTTTGGTGCAATTCAGTATATCACACAATCAGGATGGTCGGCTGCGTTTAAAAGAATTCCCGAAGCGATGGCAGCTTATATTCCGTTTGCTGGAGTTTTCTTTTTGATTTTGTTTTTTGGAATGAGTTCGATATTTGAATGGACTCATGAAGAAATTGTTCAGACTGATCATCTTTTGCATCATAAATCACCATATCTCAATGTTCCGTTCTTTTTTGTGCGGGTAATTGTATTTTTTGCAGCATGGACAATTCTGTCAAAAGTACTTCGCAGGTTCTCGTTGAAAGAAGACGAGGTGGGAGGATTAATCTATTTTGAAAAATCGGAAATGGTTTCAAAGATTTTCATCTTTGTTTTGGCCATATCTTTTTCATTGTTTGCTGTGGATATGCTCATGTCTCTCGATCCTCACTGGTTCAGTACCATTTTTGCAGCAAAAAGTTTTATTGCGGCTTTTATGCATGGTTCATCGATAATTGCGCTAATTGTAATTATTCTTAACAGAACAGGAAAGCTCGATTTGTTGAACAGGAGCCATTTGCACGATTTTACAAGGTATATTTTTATGTCGAGCATCGTTTGGGGATATTTCAATTTTGCTGAATTCATGTTGATCTGGTATGGAAATATTCCCGAAGAAACTGTCTGGTTTGTTGAACGTTGGCAAGGAGCGTTCAAGGTTTTGTTCTTTGCAAATATCATCCTAAACTGGTTTATTCCATTTGTTGTGTTAATGCCAAGAAAATCATCGCGAAGCAAAATGTTTATGTTTCCTGTAATACTTCTGCTGATCATCGGGCAGTACACCGAATTGTACTATATTATCTGGCCCAACGTGGTTCATGAAGCTAAGTTTGGTTTACTTGAAATCGGAACATTTTCAGGATATGTCGGAATTTTTTCCTGGGTGGTTTCAACCTGGCTGGCAAAAGCAAGTTTGGTTCCGCGAAATCATCCGTATCTCGAAGAAAGTTTGCAACATCACTTTTAAGACTTCTTTGATAAATCAGTTTAATGTTATTGAACATTTTTAATTCGAAATAAAGCACAGTTTGTAATTTGAGTTTTGATATTGCTACATATAAAACTAAATTTATATGGCAATTTCAAAACTTTACCAATGTTATTAATCAGCATTACTCCCCAATGGTCCGAAATCACTTTATTTGAACAGATTTTTTGGTTAATTACCATTCCCTCAACTGTCATCTTCCTGATACTACTGGTTATAACAATTTTTGGAGCAGAGACCGATTCAGGTCTGGATGTAAACACAGATGTTGACACAAGTCTGGCCGACAGTGATGCCATTCCTTTTCAATTCCTGTCGTTAAAAAACATAGTTGCTTTTTTTACAGTTTTTGGCTGGTCGGGCATTGGTTTTATCCATGCCGGACTTGCTCAGTGGCTGGTTATTTTGCTGGCTTTTACCTGTGGTTTGCTGATGATGATTTTAATGGCAACCTTATTTTATTTTATGTCGAAGCTGGCAGAAAGCGGAACCTTGAAAATGGGAAATGCGATCGGTAAAATGGGTGAGGTTTACCTTGTTATTCCTGCAAACCGGGCTGGAATGGGAAAGGTGCAGCTTAATGTTCAGGGTTCACTGCGCACGCTTGACGCAATTACCGACGAACCTGAAAATATTCCAACCTCTGCAATTATTCAGGTTCTCGATGTGATTGACGACCAGATTCTTCTGGTGAAAAAACAGGGTAAGTAAATACTTCAGTAATAACAATTAAATCATACTTTTATGAATAATTACTTTGTAGTTCTGATAAGCATAGCAGCGCTGTTTGTGTTTATCATTTTTGTGGCAATGATGAGGCGTTACAAACGTTGCCCTTCCGACCGTATTCTTGTTGTTTACGGGAAAATCGGGAAAGGCGCTGATCGCGAAACCAGGTCAGCCAAGTGTATTCATGGTGGTGCCGCTTTTATCTGGCCCATAATACAATCTTACTCTTTTCTCGATTTAACGCCGATTTCAATCGAAATCAATCTTACAAGTGCATTGAGCAAACAAAATATCAGGGTCGATGTGCCTTCAAGGTTTACTGTGGGTGTTTCAACAGAACCAATTATAATGAACAATGCTGCTGAAAGACTTCTCGGACTGCCTCAGGAAGCGATCAGCAACCTGGCGAAAGACATTATTTTCGGGCAGTTGCGTCTGGTGGTGGCAACCATGGAAATTGAAGAGATCAACAGCAACCGCGATCTTTTTCTGGCTGCTGTCTCTTCAAATGTGGAGGCTGAACTCAAAAAAATCGGATTAAAACTGATCAATGTAAATGTAACCGACATCAATGATGAATCGGGTTACATCGATGCACTCGGAAAAGAAGCTGCTGCAAAGGCTATTAACGATGCCAAAAAGAGTGTGGCTGAAAAAAACCGTGACGGTGAAATCGGGCAGGCAATGGCACACCGCGAACAACGTGTTCAGGTGGCGAGTGCCGACGCAACTGCTGTTGAAGGTGAAAATATTGCAAAAGTGACTATCGCCAATTCCGATGCCGACCGTCGGGAAAGGGAAGCTGAAGCAAACCGGCGTGCAGTGGCTGCCGAAAAAGTCACCGATGCGAGGGCGCTTGAAGAAGCTTATGCAGCCGAGAAACTTGCAGAACAGGTGAGAGCCGAAAGAGATAAGGCCACACAAACGGCAAACATTGTTGTTCCGGCCGAAATCGACAAACAAAAAGTGGAGATCGCAGCTGAAGCAGTTGCCGAACAGACCCGTCGTATTGCCAAAGGTGAAGCCGATGCGATTTTTATGAAAATGGCCGCTGAAGGAAAAGGTATTTACGAAATTTTAAGTAAACAAGCCGAAGGTTTCGATCAATTGGTAAAAGCAGCCGGAAACGACCCGCAAAAGGCAGTTTTGATGATGATTGCCGACAAATTGCCTGAACTTGTGAAAACCCAGGTGGAAGCTATCAAAAATATCAAAATAGATAAAGTTACTGTCTGGGAAACCGGAAACGGGAAAGACGGGAAAACCTCTACTGCAAATTTCCTCCAGGGAATGCTGGGTTCAATTCCACCGCTCGACGATATTTTCAAATC
>JBBIPU010000101.1:11567-15109 GCA_037442685.1 Draconibacterium sp.
TTTGCCGATACCAGGGCGTTGACCGACGTTAGTATTTCGGTCGGTAAACAAAGTATTTTTGGTTTGCTTGGCCCGAACGGAGCGGGAAAAACAACCCTGATCAGGATTATTAACCAGATTACTGCACCCGACAGCGGGGAAGTTTTTCTGGAAGGAATAAGAATGACCCGGGCCGATATTGAACATATTGGTTATTTACCCGAGGAGCGCGGTCTTTACAAAAAAATGAAAATCGGAGAACAGGCTATTTACCTGGCACAACTGAAGGGAATGAACCGTCACGACGCTGTAAAAAATCTCAGAAAGTGGTTCGAAAAATTTGAAATCATGTCGTGGTGGAACAAAAACATCGAGGAACTTTCTAAAGGAATGCAGCAGAAAGTTCAGTTTGTCACCACGGTTGTGCACAAACCCAAACTGCTGATTTTCGATGAACCTTTCAGCGGATTCGACCCAATTAACACCAATCTTCTGAAGAACGAAATCCTGCAGCTTCGCGACGAAGGCGCCACTATTATTTTTTCAACCCACAACATGGGTTCGGTTGAGGAACTTTGCGATCATATTGCGCTGATCAATAAATCGGTAAAAATCGAAGACGGACCGACCAACCAAATCAGGGAGAAATATAAATCGAATATTTTCGAAGTAAAGTACCGTGGCGATTTTGAAAAGGTAAGCAGGGCTTTGTCAGGACAGATCAATGTGTTGAATCATGTTGAAAACGGTCGTGAAAATCAGATCACCATTCAACATGGCAATTTGAGATCAAACAACGATTTGATAAAGACGCTGATTCCTGTTGCTGAAATTCTATCATTCGAAGAAAAGATTCCAGGCATGAATGATGTATTTATCAAGGCAGTTGAAGAGTCGAACAAAAGAACCTCCTCCAGCTCCATCAAAGAGTGAGGAAGAAGTGAAAAATAAATGTAAAATAACATGACTTTTAATTGAAGATGGATTGGCAAAAGTTCGGAATTCTCTGTTTCCGGCTTCGGTCTTCGGTCTTCCAACTTTTTATAAAATGAATAAAACATTTCTCATCTTAAAACAGGAATACCTGAAAAGGGTAAAAAAGAAATCGTTTATTGTGCTTACCCTGCTGGTGCCCTTTTTGTTTGCAGGCATGTTCGCCTTAATCATTTTTCTTACCATCAACAACGATAAAAAGGAGCGGACCATTGCAGTTTACGACGAATCGGGACTGTTTCTTGGGGAATTTAAAAGTGAAGCTTATACAAAATACTATTTTGTTGACAGGCAAAAATATGAGCAACTGAAAGGAGGTTTGAAAAACACGGAATATTACGCTTTATTGCACATTCCGGCCGATATTTACACCAACAATTCAGCACAACTTGTTTCCGAAAAGCAGGTTCCGATGGAGCTGAATGATCAGATTGAACGCAAACTGAGCCGTTTTATTGAGAATGACAAGCGGCAGAAAATAATTGCCGAAACTCAAATTCCTGATCTTGAAGAACGATTGGCTGCCACAAAAACCAGCGTATCGCTGAAAACACTCAAGATTTCAGAGGGAGGTACGGCTAAATCGAGTTCTTCGGCTGTGGCCTTTATTGCCAGTTATGCCATGGGTTTTATAATCTACTTTTTTGTGTTTATGTACGGCGCTATGGTAATGCGCGGTGTAATGGAAGAAAAGAAAAGCCGCATTATCGAAGTAATTATTTCGTCTGTAAAGCCGGTTGAACTGATGGCCGGAAAAATTATCGGCACTGCCATGGTAGGACTGACACAGGTTGCAATCTGGGTCGTGCTTGGCGCTGCCGTGATGATCGGAGTGCAGAGTTTCTTCAGCCCGGAAACAGCGCAGCAAATGGGACAAAGCATCATGGAAAACCAGGGACAGATGAATCCGGCCATGACACAGGCAGCCCAGTCGAACCAGGTAATGCAGGTGATGGAAATGATCAGCAACCTGAATATTCCACTGATTATTTTCGGTTTTGTCTTTTATTTCCTGGCCGGGTACCTGCTTTACAGTTCGCTCATGGGGGCAATCGGTGCTGCTGTTGACAACGACGAAGATTCGCAGCAAATGATTTTCCCTGTCACCTTCCCGTTGATTCTTTCCATTATGGTTCTTTTCTCGATTGCCCGCAATCCTGAAGGACCTGTTGCTTTCTGGTTTTCAATCATTCCGCTCACTTCGCCTGTGGCGATGCTTGCCCGGATTCCGTACGGCGTTCCGGCCTGGGAACTCATTTTATCGATGTTTCTGCTGGTTCTTACAACAATCGGGGCAATTGCAGCGGCTGCAAAAATTTACCGGATCGGGCTTTTAATGTACGGGAAAAAGGTAAATCTGAAAGAATTGATTAAATGGCTTCGATATAAAAACTAATTTTACAGAACAATTTTGTTAAGTCGTTGTTTATGATTTAAACTGATATTGATTTGAAAATGAAAAGAAATATGGAAAATAACCTGATGTGTTGTTGTTTTTGCAGGAAACAGGAAAGTTTTTATTCAGTTTAAAATGAAATAATTCAGATACAAAATAGATAAAGGCTTTCCAGTTACGGAAAGCTTTTTTCATTTAACCGATTAATGATTCAATTTATGAGAGCAAAAAACATTTTGGAAACCATTGGCAATACGCCACATGTAAAAATAAACCGTTTGTTCCCGGCTGAATATGAAGTTTGGGTAAAGGTTGAAAAAACAAATCCTGGAGGTAGCATCAAAGACAGGATTGCGCTATCAATGGTGGAAGACGCCGAGAAAAGCGGAATAATAAAAGAAGGTTCAGTGATAATTGAACCAACTTCAGGTAACACCGGAATTGGCCTTGCACTTGTGGCAGCTGTAAAAGGTTATCGTTTGATTTTAACCATGCCCGAGTCGATGAGTATCGAACGCCGGAAAGTGCTAACAGCACTTGGTGCCGAATTAGTGCTCACCCCGCGGGAAAAGGGTATGAAAGGCGCCATTGCCAAAGCCGAAGAACTGTCAGCAGAAATCAAAAATTCGTGGATCCCGCTTCAGTTCGATAATCCGTCAAATATTGACGCGCATCGTAAATACACAGCGGTAGAAATTTTAAAGGATTTTCCTGAAGGATTCGATTACCTGATCACAGGAGTTGGAACAGGCGGACATATTTCGGGTGTTGCCGAAGTTTTAAAACAGAAATTTCCAAAACTGAAAGTGTTTGCAGTTGAACCGGAAGCAAGTCCGGTCATCAGCGGAGGACAACCCGGTCCACACCCGATCCAGGGAATCGGTGCAGGTTTTATTCCTAAAAACCTCAAAACAGAATTACTTGACGGAACAATTCAGGTTAGCAGGGATGAGGCATTCGAATTTGCGCAAAAAGCGGCAAAACTTGAAGGTTTGTTTGTTGGAATTTCATCTGGAGCCTCGCTGGCTGCAGTGGCAAAAAAAATAAAGGAATTACCTGCTGGTTCACGAATTTTAACCTTTTCGTACGACCACGGCGAACGTTATCTTTCGGTGGAAGGGTTATTCTGAAAAAAAACACCGGGTGACTTTAAGTTTACCCGGTGTTTTTTTAA
>JBBIPU010000102.1:0-5325 GCA_037442685.1 Draconibacterium sp.
TTTTGTAGTCCCACCGGGAATCGAACCCAGATCTACAGTTTAGGAAACTGCTATTCTATCCGTTGAACTATGAGACCATTCCTTTTTTCAGGTTGGCAAAAATAGGCAAAATCCTTATTCCGGGCAAATCAAAAATAAATTCTTTGGTGATGATAAGCTGGGTATTAAATTTTCACTGTTAACCTGATAATTAACTATTGAGAATGTTTATTATTTTTATGCTGATATCAAAATCCTGAATTGAGTGATTTCTGATAAACTTTAATACTAAAACTTGACTATCGTGAAAACATCTGCCAAATATTTGTTGACTTTCCTTCGAATTGTAACCGGATGGCATTTTATGTACGAAGGTATTGCCAAACTCTTAATGCCAGGTTGGTCAGCCAAAACTTACCTGATGGGCTCGAAATGGATTTTTGGAGGAATATTCCATTCGCTGGCCTCATCACCGCAAATAATGAATGTGGTTGATTTTCTCAATATCTGGGGATTGATACTGATCGGATTTTCGCTGTTTGCGGGATTATATGTAAGGTGGTCATCGATTGCCGGTGCGATTTTGTTACTTTTTTATTTCGTGGTTTATCCACCAATTCCCGGTTATACACTGGGAAATATTTCGGAAGGCAGTTATCTGTTAGTGAATAAAGTACTGGTTGAATTTTTCATATTGATTGTTTTTGTTACACTTCCGGCTGATTTCATGTTCGGGGCCGACCGTTGGATAAAACGATGGAAAGAAGAAAAAGCACAGGTTCCGATCCCACCTGCAAAAGAGGAAAGTTCACCTTTAAAACGTCGCGAAATCATCCGCGACCTGATCAGCGTTCCTTTTTTAGGTGCTTTTGTTTACGCAGTTTACAGGAAACAAAAGTGGAACAGTTTTGAGGAAAAGTTCCTGGATGGTCAGCCTGACGCTACTTCCTCAGCCACAATGAAAACATTCAGTTTTGCTTCGCTGGAAAATCTGAAAGGACAGGTACCAAAAGGGAAAATCGGAGATATGGAACTCAGCCGGCTTGTTATGGGTGGAAATCTGATTGGCGGCTGGGCACATGCCCGTGATCTGATTTATGCATCGAAACTGGTAAAAGCTTATCATACCGATGAAAGGGTGATGTTGACTCTGGAATTAGCTGAAAAATGTGGTATCAACGCAATAATCACCAATCCGGCTTTGAGCAGGATCATCAACAAATACTGGCACGAAACCGGTGGCAAAATGCACTTTATTTCTGATTGTGGCGACAGCGCCGGATTTATTTCAGGTGTCAGAAAATCAGAAGAGGCTGGTGCAAAGGCAATGTACTGTCAGGGAGGAATCGCTGATAAACTGGTCTTTGAAGGGAAATTTGACGAAATTGTAAAAGGGATCGAACTCATCCGGAGTTATGGAAAGCCCGCAGGAATCGGGGCGCACAGGATTGAAACCGTAAAAGGATGCGTCGAAAAAGGGATTATCCCCGATTTCTGGGTTAAAACCATGCACCACCACAATTACTGGTCGGCACAGGTTGATCAGGAAAAAAGAAACACAGTTGAAAGTGAATACAAAGACAATATTTTCTGTTTTAAACCGCAGGAAACCATCGATTTCATGAACGGACTTGAACAGCCGTGGATTGCGTTTAAAGTACTGGCTGCCGGTGCAATTGCACCCGAAGACGGTTTCAAATATGCATTCGACAGCGGCGCCGATTTTATCTGTGTGGGAATGTACGATTTTCAGATTGTGGACGATACAAATATTTTGCTGGACACTATTCCGAAAATTAATCGGAACAGGGTCTGGAGAGGTTAATGCTGATATTTTTAAAACAATAAAAACCTGACAAATGAAAACAAATAACATCAATCGCCGGAAATTTCTGGGTACAGGGCTGGCAGCAGCAGCTACCGTAACCGTGGGAAAGTCGTTTGCCACTGACAAATCGGAGCCAACTGTGCCGTTTAAAAAGAGCGATGAAAATCCTTTTAATCCTCGGACTTACAGCGCTATGCCAACGCGTTCGCTTGGAAAGACGGGATATAAAGTGGGAGTGTTAAGTCTTGGCGGCCAGGCAACACTCGAAATTCCCGGCAGGGAGGAAGAGTCGGAAAAGATCATTAACAGGGCAATCGATCTGGGAATCAATTATATCGACACCGCCGCATCGTATGGCAAAGGGGTAAGCCAGATCAATATTGGCCGTGTAATGAAAACCCGGCGAAACGAAGTGTGGCTTTCGACCAAAACTCACGACAGGACTTACGACGGTTCAATGAAGTTACTGGAGGAAAGTTTAAAAAACCTGCAAACCGACCATATCGATACGTGGCAATTGCACAATGTGCAACGACAGGAAGAAGTGGATAAGATATTTGCCTCCGATGGTGCGATTAAAGCCATGGAAAAAGCAAAAGCTGAAGGTATGGTGAGAAAAATCGGTATTACCGGGCACTTTGAACCTCTGGTTTTACTGGAGACCATTAAACGTTACCCCTTCGATTCGGTTTTGATGGCTGTTAATGCGGCCGATGTTCATTACCTCAGCTTTAAGAATTACCTGCTTCCCGAAGCACAAAAACAGGGAATAGCAATCATCAGCATGAAAATCGCAACCCGCGGAAGGATGCTTTCGTGCTGGACTCCGCCACCGCTCGAAGAACAAACCGATGCAAGATTACGAACACCAAAATCAGGAACAATTTCGATAAAAGAGGCTTTGACTTACAACATGAGCCTGCCAGTAAGCACATCGATCATCGGAGTTGACAGTGTTGCACAAATCGAGGAGAATGTAAAAATTGCTTCTGAATTTACACCTTTGAGCCAGGAACAAATGGAGGAAATTGAATTCAAAACCCTGCCAATTGTTCGTCAGGGACTCTATTTCAGAAGATGGGATTTGGGAGCCTGAAATTAAATTCCAAATAAAATCCAAGCCAGATTAAATGGGGAATAAAATTATTGTGTTTCTGATAATTACCGGTTTATTTTCCTGTCAGAATGTAAAATTGCCGGTTTTGGAAACCGGTTCGGTAAAACCAATGCCATCTGCCTGGATTGACAAAGACACAGGGCATAAAATTATCCATCTCACATCGCATGAAGGAGATCACGAAAGTTTTTATTTTCATAATAACCCTTTTGTTCCGGCAAAAGATAATTATAATGAAAAGATGATTTTTTACAGCAGAGCCGGAGACTCAAAACAGCTTTTTTCTGTTGACCTGAAAACCGGTGAAACATTTCAGATAACAAATAAAAATCGTGTTTCGGGAGAAATAGTGGCACCAGAAAACCGCGAGGTTTTTTACCAATGTGGCGACAGCGTTTTTGCCACCGGAATTGAAACCCTTGAAACCCGCATGATTTGTGTATTTCCTGATTCTTTGCCCGCACATATTACAACTTTAAATGCCGATGAAACGTTACTTGCAGGAGCCATCAATTCAAAAGAGGAGGCAGAAATCTTCAGGCAATACCCGAATAAAGGCGACTATTTTGAACGTGTTTTTGAAGCCCGGTTGCGGCGGTCGTTGTTTACGCTTTCGGTGAGAACCGGTGAAATAAAAACCATTTTCTCGGAAAATGCATGGTTAAATCACATCCAGTTTTCTCCGGCAGATCCCGGTTTGCTGATGTTTTGTCACGAAGGTCCATGGCACAAACTGGATAGAATCTGGACGATAAATATCAACGGGGGTGTACCAAAACTGATGCACAAACGAACGATGGACATGGAGATTGCCGGTCACGAGTTTTTCAGTTCCGATGGGAAAAAAATCTGGTTCGATTTACAAATGCCACGAGGCAAAACCTTTTATCTTGCAAATGTGGATTTGGCGACAGGAGAGGAAAAACTGTATTCGTTAACACGCGACGAGTGGTCAATTCATTTCACGCTTTCTCCCGATCAGAAATGGATGGCTGGCGACGGCGGCGATCCAGGGCAGGTGGCAAAAGCAGAAAACGGAATGTGGATTTACCGGTTCAGGCCCGAGGGTGATCGGCTGATATCGGAAAAGATGGTCAATATGAAACACCACAATTATAAGCTGGAACCTAACGTTCATGTTTCTCCCGATGGGAAATGGATCATTTTCAGGGCAAATTTTGAAGGCCATCCGGATATTTATGCTGTTGAGGTTGAAAAAAATTAAGATAAACTCACTTTCCCCGTCCATTCATCAAAACTGAGTTTCTTTTCAGATCAAATAATTATCTTTGCGTTTCAATTTAACAGGATTACGCATGTTAGAGAAAATTAAGGCTTTACAGCACGAGATTGAAAATGTGATTGCTTCGAGCAAGGAGGAGGTGGAGGAACTCAGGTTAAAATATATCAGCAAAAAAGGGAGCATCAACCAGCTTTTCGAAGATTTTAAAACCGTATCTCCGGAACAGAAAAAGGAGATCGGACAGGCAATCAATACTTTAAAGAATTTTGCCCTCGAAAAAATCAATACGCTGAAAGAATCTTTCGAAGCTTTATCGAACGGAGATTCAGGTCTGGATCTTACCCGTCCGGGTGATTCAGTAAAACTTGGAACACGTCATCCGCTTTCTCTGGTTAAAAACGAAATCATCGCCATTTTTGGCCGGCTTGGTTTTACTGTTGCCGAAGGTCCTGAGATTGAGGACGACTGGCATGTTTTTTCTGCGTTGAATTTTCCTCCCGAACATCCGGCCCGCGATATGCAGGATACTTTTTTCATCGAAAAAAATCCCGATGTGTTGTTGCGTACCCACACTTCGAGTGTACAAATCCGGGTGATGGAACGTACACAACCACCCATCCGTGCTATTTTCCCGGGACGTGTTTTCCGGAATGAAGCTATCTCAGCCCGTTCGCATTGTATCTTTCACCAGGTGGAAGGCTTGTATGTTGACGAAAATGTTTCGTTTGCCGACCTTAAACAAACACTTTTGCAGTTTGCCAAAGAATTGTTTGGCGAAGGGACACAAATCCGTTTACGCCCATCCTACTTTCCGTTTACCGAACCCAGCGCCGAAATGGACGTAAGTTGCTCAATTTGTGGCGGAAAAGGTTGTAACGTTTGTAAATACACAGGCTGGCTCGAAATCCTTGGATGCGGGATGGTTGATCCGAATGTGCTCGAAGACTGCAATATAGATAGTAAAAAATACACAGGTTTTGCTTTTGGAATGGGAATTGAGCGGATTGCAATGCTCCGATACGGAATTAAAGACATCCGGCATTTCTTCGAAAACGATGTTCGTTTTCTGAAACAATTCGAATCGGCAATATAAATTTCAAATATTTTTCAAATTTTTCTTTTTATAAACTATTGTTTTTAATGTTATATATTTCTAAC
>JBBIPU010000102.1:5425-14991 GCA_037442685.1 Draconibacterium sp.
ATTTCTAACATTTAAAAACATGAAAAGATCAGTTTTAGCTTTCGTTATTGCAGCTTTAGTCATTATCACAACAATAATCTGGATTATTAATGCCCGGTTTTCGTCGAACCTGCAGGAAGTATTAATGATTCTGGGAATTGTGCTGGTAACCGGATTTGCCGTTTTTTTCGGTGTAAAGCGACTTAAAAGTGCAGTAAGAAAAGAAGTTCCCGAGGATGAATTGTCAAAGAAAATAATGACTAAATCTTCTTCGCTTTCATTTTATATTTCAATATATCTGTGGCTGGCCATCATGTATTTCAGCGACAGTATCGAACTGGAAAACCATTCGTTAATCGGCATGGGTATCATAGGAATGTCTATTGTGCTTTTTATTTCCTGGCTGGTGGTTAAATTTTTTGGTCTTGCTAATGAATAACAGGATTCGCGAATTACGGGCCAGATCTGATATATCGCAATTTGATCTTGCCCGGAAAGTTGGTGTGCGGCGTGAAACCATTGTTTTTCTTGAAAAAGGGAAATACAATCCGTCATTAAAACTTGCCTACGACATTGCCAGTGTATTTGGATTGAAAATAGAAGAAGTCTTCATTTTCGATGAAAAATGAAAAACTCTGTTCATCTGATTTTTCATCTGAAAGTTTCCGACATTAATTTGCTTTTTACCCATCCTCCTGTCCTTCCCTGCGAACAAGGAAAGATGTTCAGCCGGTGTTATCCAGAAAACAGCTGCCTCATTTGAGGTTATATTTCTTATGAAGGCCAATCGTCTCTCCTTTGTTAAAGGGAGAGACAGGAGAGAGGGTAATTTTTGATATCAAAAATAGTTCTGATTTCAATCCTGTTGGAGATTCCTGATAACCATGATTGTTTTGTCAACCCAGAACTTCTTCAATTTTTCTGAGTTCCTCTTCCGAAAACTCAAGGTTTTTCAAAGCATCCACGTTATCGTCGATCTGCTGAACCGAGCTGGCTCCGATTAATACAGAAGTGATCCGTTTGTCTTTCAGCACCCATGCAAGCGCCATTTGTGCCAGGCTCTGCCCGCGTTGTTTTGCTATTTCGTTTAACTGAACAATTTTCCCGTGAGCCGATTCCACATGTTCTTTTTTCAGAAACACTTCGCGTGTGGCACGGCTGCCGGCGGGAATCCCATCCAGATAACGATTGGTTAGAAGTCCTTGTGCCAGCGGCGAAAACGGGATGCAGCCGATTCCTTCTTCCTCAAGAACTTCAAGCAATTCGTCCTCCACCCACCTCACAAACATTGAATATTTGGGCTGGTGGATCAGACAAGGAGTTCCGAGTTCTTTTAAAATTCGCGCAGCTTCGCGGGTCATGTCGGCCGGGTAGTTTGAAATGGCTGCATACAAAGCTTTTCCAGAACGCACTGCCTGGTCGAGCGCCATCATGGTTTCTTCAAGTGGTGTATCCGGATCAGGACGATGTGAATAGAAAATATCAACATATTCCAGTCCCATTCTTTTCAGGCTTTGGTCGAGACTTGAAAGTAGGTATTTTCGTGTTCCCCATTCGCCGTAAGGCCCGGGCCACATGAGGTAACCAGCTTTTGTCGAAATGATCAGTTCATCACGGTAAGCCGAAAAGTCCTGTTTCAGAATTTTTCCGAAATTCTCTTCTGCTGATCCGGGTGGAGGACCGTAATTGTTGGCCAGATCGAAATGTGTGATTCCCAGATCGAAAGCACGGTGCAGAATAGCACGGCCGTTTTCAAACATGTCAATTCCCCCGAAATTGTGCCACAATCCGAGCGAAACAGCGGGCAGTTTCAATCCCCACTTTCCGCTGCGGTTGTATTTCATGGTGTCGTACCGGTTTTCGTTTGCAATGTAAGTCATGATTTTTCTGATTTTAAGGTTCTGTAATTTCTTTTTATTTATTCTGAAGGTTTATTTTCTGACAGCATAAAGATGGTTCATTGTAGAAATATAAAGGATGCCATTTGCAGCTACCGGGGTAGAATGAACAGGGCTGCCCAGTTCAATCGAATCTAAAACAATCGGTTCTCTTCCTTCTTTTAAAATCCAGAAATCTCCGCCCCGCGAGCCAACATAAATTTTACCATCAGCAACCAGCGCCGAACTCCACGAATCCTGTCCAAGTTTATGTTTCCAGAACGATTTTCCTGTTTCAGCATCGTTGCAATGCAGGTTTTCACCACAATCGGTAACATAAACAAGTCCGTTCGAAATGGCAGGTGTTGCAGCAGAATGCTGTTCGAGCGGGTACGACCAGATTTCACCTGTGGAAGTGATATCTCCGGTTTTTGTGGCATCCAGACATTTCAGCCAGGCCTGCCTTTTTCCCCACCAGATATCGCCACCAACAGTAACATAAATCCGGTTGTTGTAAAAAACCGGCATTCCCAGAAAATTACTGGGACTTACTTTCTGGTTTCTAAGGTAAGAGTGAATGTTTTCTTTTGGTGCAGAAGGGTCGCAGTCGAATTGCCATACTTTTTTAAACGTTTGAACTTCACCGTCTGCGATCTTTCCGGAAAGCGCTTCAAAAGCATATAAAATACCATCCGGCCCGGCAAAAAAGATCAGTTTTTTTCCATTCACTTCACCCATCGAAGGAGACGACCAGTTGGAATGAAAAATCCTCGGGCCGAAATGTTCGTTATCCCTGGCTACAAGCCTTCCGGATTTTTTGTCAAGCGCTATCAGCGCCGGGGCATTTAATGCGGTGGTTTCAAGATGGCGGTAATCCACACCGCTGCAGGTATTCAGGTACAGAAAGTCGCCATCAAGTAATATGGAAGCATGTGGCGAATCGTGCGGGCTGACACCGAGTTGCAGTTTTAAATCGTAATACCAGATAATATCTGCATCTTTTTCACCCGTTACGTAAGGAAATTCACCCGTGGGGGCAACAAACCAGCTTTCTCCCCGGAAATCGCCATTATTGCCGTCGGCTTGTCCGTTAAGGTCGAGGCAAAGCACTTCGGAGCGGTTGGTAAGAATGTAAACCCGGTTTCCTTCAACTGTCGGGGGGGAACAAATTCCCACGTTCGGCCAATCGTTGTGCCTGTCGCCCTCAATTCTCGGAACAACAAGTTGCCAGCACAGACTTCCGTCAGATTCGTTTAAACAAAGTAAAACACCGCGGTCGCCTTTGTGGCGTGGATCGCGTTCATCGGCGTTGTTGGTTCCAATCAGTACTTTTCCGCCTGCAATTACAGGTGTCGCATACGATTCGCTCCCGATGGAAACCGACCATTTTATATTTTTACCATTTTGTGGATTGAATGTTGATGGCAATCCCGTTTCGTCCGAAATCATATTACGCGAATACTTTTCACCCCATTGCGGACTGTCGGAACCCTGCGCTGTACATGAGTTGACAAGCGATACCAAAATACCAGATGAAAACAAAAAACCAAGGATTCGGAAGATAAATATTTTTATGCAGGCATTCATTTCAGATTTAGCTGGTGGCTGCAATTTATCAAAAAAATTAATCTCCTGAAAATGCACAGGAAAAAGTAACATTTTTATCAGAAACTTCGGAATTGAGCAATTATTTATCACTCGTCAGAAGAAGGAATCAGTCTGGCAGTCAGATCGGGATCAGCCATGTTTTTATCCAGCGGAAACATCGGGCGGTTAATGTGTTTATATCCCAGCCGCTCCAGGTCCTGGTCAACTCCGCCGGGTGTGAGTGCCATGATCCAGTCGGCCCGCATATCATAAAGTTCAGGGACAAGATACCCGATTTTTACCACCACAATGTCTGTTTCGCGCGGGTTCAGACCTAATCGTGTGAAATCCTTTTCGTAATGATAAGGTTTACGTTTTTCGGTAACAATCACATTCACACTGCCCACCTGTACCACAACCTCAATTTTTGCATCCGGGTCACCCTTTTCAACAGCTTTTACAATTCCTGCAAGTTTAACCGGAGGTGCAAAACGATGATCGATGATTGCACCGGCAAAACCTTCAACAGGTTTGCCAACACCAGCCTGGACTGCCTTTGCAACAAAACCTGAATCGGGAATTGAGGCATAAATCAGCGAAGGTCTTTTTGCAGTTTTAAATTCAGGGCGGTTCAGGATTTCGGTTAATGTCCATGTTACATCACCTGCGCCGCCGGCAGTGGGATTGTCTCCGGTATCGCTGATCATAAAAGGATGTTTATCGCTTTTTACAGCTTTGTTTAAACATTCTTCGAGTTGAGCAACCGGCGCCACGAATTCAAACTGATTTCTGACATCCCAGAAACTTTTAGCAAGATATTCTGCTCCTTTTACCACTTTTTCCCTGTCATCGCCTGTAACCATCACACATCCCTGGTTTCGGGGCTCATCGGCCCAGGCATAACCGATCCAGATGGCAGCATCGATCACTCCTTCCTGGTCGGCAACTCCGGGTACTTTTGCATACAGACTTTTTCCAGGTTCAACACGTGTACTTGTTTTTTCTCCCGGAAGCAATATCGGCACAGGAATCCAGGCTTTATATTTTGGTTTTCCTTTCCCGCTTTCCAGACGGTTGAGCAGATTTTCAAGTGCGCGCTGTTTCGACTGTAAAGCATCATCGTGCGGCGCCATCCGGTAACAGGTAATCAGATCGGTATTTTGGGCAAGTCTTTCCGTAACATTTCCGTGTAAATCCATCGAAGTTGAAATGACTGTATTTTTTCCAACTACCTGACGCACACGAACAATAAAGTCGCCTTCCGGATCATCAAGACCAACCACGCTCATCGCCCCGTGAATATCGAAGAAAAGTCCGTCGTAAGGAAGGTTTTGTTTAAGCATCTCAAGCGTTTCGTTTACCAGTGTTTCGTAGGCTTCGCGTTTTACGATTCCACCGGGAATGGCATGTCCGCGGAGTGTCGGAAACCAGACAGCGCGTTTCCTGTCGGCAGAATCGGGCGCCATAAACGGGTAATACGAAAAAATGTCTTCACCGCGACGAACGCGGAAAGCTTCAATATCAGATTGAGCAGGAGAAAAAGTGCTCGATTCGATGGCCAGTCCGCAAATCGCAATACGCGGAAGTTGGTTTTCTTTTTTGCTGCCAGTTGAACAACCGGTAATTAATATTGCTGAAAACAGTAAAATGGTAAAAAGTGTTTTCTTCATTTCCGGACTTTTTAGGTATTTTCAAATCTCTGGTAAAGATAAAATGATTTTAAGGAAAGTCCTTTTTGTAAGACAAAATAATGCTTTTTGCTTTTCTGTCTTAAATTTGTTACAAATTAATTGTGCATGAAGATAATCACGGAACAGAAAGACGATTTTACCAATATATTTTATCAGTATTCCGAAAGGCAGAAAGAGTTGCAGGGTATCAACAGTACAGTTGCCCTGCTGAACCAGAACAAGCCCCTTGACGAATCGTTGCAGGAAATTTGCAGCCTGATTCCGCAGGCATGGCAATATCCCGATTTTACATGTGCACGGATTACATTCGGAAACAGCACCTTTGTAAGTAAAAATTTCGGGGAAACTCAATGGAAACAAAGCCAGGTTTTCGAAGTCCCGGGAGGGAAATCGGGTTCAATTGAGGTTTTTTACCTGAAAGAATTTCCCGTGCTCGACGAGGGACCGTTTATGAAGGAGGAGCGCAATCTCATCGATAATTTTGCCAATCTACTTTCAGGTTCGCTTACAAAGGATTATTTGCGCAAACTGATGGGCGAGAACAGCGAAAGACTGAAGGAACTCCGCGGAATCAACCAGATTTCGGATATCCTGAAACAGGAGCAAAACTTCGAAGATGCTTTAAAAAAGATTTGCGACACCCTGCCCGCGGCCCTGCAACATCCCGAGCATACAGCGGTGCGTATTATTTACAACAAGCAGGTTTACACTTCGAGCTTTTTTTACAAAACACGCTGGGTGCTGCGCCAGACTTTTGAAACACAACTTGGTAAAACCGGAATTATCGAGGTTTATTACCTGAAAGATTTTCCGATACTCGATGAAGGGCCATTCCTGAAAGAAGAGCGGGAACTGATCAACAACATTTCAGATATCATTTCGGGGATTGCTGCAAAAAAACTGCTCACCAGGCTGGTTGCCGACAATACAGAGCGGTTGAAGGAACTCAGTGCGATCAACAAAACAACATCGATTATTTCGGCTGGTAAACCGGTTGAAGAGACATTGCAGGAAATCTGCAACATTCTGCCTGATTCGTGGCAGTATCCCGAATATACTGCGGCGCGTATCACTTTCGAAGGATTTACCGTGGTGAGCCGGCCGTTCCAGGAAACGATCTGGCGTCAGATGGAATCGTTTATAACGATCGATAACAAAAAAGGATGGATTGAGATATTTTATCTTGAGGAATTTCCAAAGATTTACGAAGGTCCGTTTATGAAAGAGGAGCGCAACCTGATTGTGAACATTGCTCAACTGATATCCGGTTACCTGAACAACTTCATCGGGCGCGATGCCCTTCGCAAAAGGGAAATCGTGAAAGTAACCGACAACAAAGGGACTGAATACCGCGATTCGCTCATCAAAAAAGGAAAACCGCTGCAACAATATTTCAACCAGAAAACCCTCGACAAATACATTTACCTCGACATGATGAAGTACAAGGTAAAAGAGATTCTTTTTGTAGCCACATTTTACGATGCTTTTATTCTCGAAAACGAAGATGCCTTTTTCGAACAGTTCATGGGCGAAATCTATCAGTACAGCCTTTTTTCGTTGCCAAGGATTACCGCGGTTTCTTCTGATGAACAGGCGCTGGAACTTGCCCAATCGGCTAAATTCGACTTTGCCATTCTTGCTGTTGGCGAAGACGAAAATGCACCGGTAATGCTGGCAAAACAAATTAAAACGCTTAAACCAGAGCTGCCCGTCTTTCTTTTACTTAACAAAAAAGGCAATGTAAAATATTTCGAAAGCCTTGTTTCAACTTCACGGTTTATCGATAAACTTTTTATCTGGCATGGCGATTCGAAGATATTTTTTGCCATCGTAAAATCGATTGAAGACAGCACAAATGTTGAAAACGATACAATGGTCGGGCTTGTAAGGGTCATTCTTTTAATCGAAGACTCGCCGCTGTATTATTCAAAATACCTTTCCATTTTGTATTCAATTGTTTTCGGGCACATTCAGAAAATTATCGCTTCTGAGAAAAACGAACTCGACAAAATCTCGAAAATGCGCTCGCGTCCCAAAATTCTTCATGCAACCAATTACGAGGAAGCAGTTTATATTTTCAACAAGTACCGTAATTTTATGCAGTGTGTGATTTCGGATGTGGAGTTCGAAAAAAACGGGGTCATCAACCGGAATGCCGGCCTTTCATTTATTCAATACGTAAGATCGAACGATAACGAATTACCTGTGTTGCTGCAATCGGCCAACAAAAATATTGCGGCCAAGGCAAAAAGTCTGGGAGTTGGGTTTCTCAATAAAAATTCAGAGAATCTCTCGACCGAATTAATGCATTTTATTATCGATAATATTGGGTTTGGTGATTTTGTTTTTCGCGACGAGGCAAACGAAAAGATTGCTGTGGCGCACAATCTTCGCGAGTTTGAGGAGTTGCTGCTTACGGTTCCGGGCGAATCGCTGCTTTACCATGGACGGAAAAACCATTTTTCGTTGTGGCTCATGGCACGTGGCGAAATTCATATTGCCAAAATCCTCAATCCGATGAAAACGATGGAGAATGAAGACCAGGAAGAGGTAAGAAGGATGTTGTTAAAAACCATCGATAAAGCCCGGGAAGACAAAAAGCGCGGAAAGGTGCTCAATTTCGACGAATCGTTTGATTTTACGAATAAGAACATTGTTTCGCTGGCACCCGGCTCACTGGGAGGCAAAGGCCGCGGACTTGCATTTATCAATACACTGATTTACAACCTCGATTTCTCGGCTTACACAAAGGAAATCAACATTTGCACTCCGATTACAACCATAATCGGGACCGACGAGTATGTGACTTTTTTAAGCAAAAACGAGCTTTTCGATAAGATTTACAAAGAGAAGGATTTCAGTAAAATCAAGAAATATTTTATTGAAGGCGAACTGAGCCACAAACTCATCAAAAGGCTGAAAGTGTTTATCAGGCAAATTAAAAAACCTCTGGCAGTCAGGTCGTCGAGCCTTTTCGAGGATTCGCTGTCGCATCCATTTGCCGGGATTTTCGATACCTACATCATTCCCAACAATCAGCCGACAGAGGAAGAGCGTCTGGAGTCATTGGTTACTGCAATCAAGCTGGTTTATGCTTCTGTATTTTCGAACCAGGCAAAAACATATTACAAAGCCGTACACCACCGGATTGAAGAAGAGAAAATGGCGGTAATACTGCAGGAACTTGTTGGCAATCAGTACGATAAATATTACTATCCACATATCAGCGGAACAGCGCAGAGTTACAATTTTTACCCGGTTGCCCACATGACTCCTGATGACGGTTTTGCGGTAATTGCAATGGGACTGGGAACTTATGTGGTTGAAGGCGGCCGCTCTTTCAGATTTTCGCCAAAATACCCGCAAACCGATGTGATCTCGATGAAAGACCTGCTGAGAACCACGCAGGTAAAGTTTTTTGCAGTAGATATGTCGGTCAGGAATATTGATTATATAAAAAATGGCGACAAGGCGGCGCTGGTTTCGCTCGATATAGCCGAAGCCGAAAAGCACGATACTATCAGGCATTGTGTTTCGGTATATAACGCCAACAACGATTGCCTCATTCCGGGGATAAATGCGAAGGGCCCGCGGGTAATGAACTTCGCCAATATTTTAAACTACGATTACATCCCGCTGAGCAAAACCATCAGCGTTATTCTGAAAACCGTAAAAGAAGCTTTAGGAACGCCGGTTGAAATTGAGTTTGCGGTTGACCTGACTCCCGATGAAAATGGGAAAGCATCGTTTTACCTTTTACAGATAAAACCGCTGGTTGGCAACCAATTGAGTTTCGACATCGATCCGGGCCGTATCGAAAAGGAGAAAATAATCCTGTACAGCGAAGCGAGCATGGGAAATGGTAAAATCGACAACATTACCGATATTATTTTTATGGACATTGAGCAGTTCAATAAGCTCCGGACGCTTGAAATGGCTGAAGAAATCGATTATCTGAATTCGATGATGCTGAAACAAAACCGGCAGTATATTCTCATTGGCCCGGGCAGGTGGGGCACACAGGACAAAAGTGTGGGGATTCCGGTTACCTGGCCACAGATATGCAATGCCAAAATCATTGTCGAACTGGGATTGCCCGATTTTCCGCTCGATGCATCTTTGGGTTCACATTTTTTTCATAATGTAACATCGATGAATATTGGTTATTTCTCGATACAACATGGGCACCATACCAATTTCGTCAGGTGGGAAAAACTCAATGGCAAACTGATTGTACACCGGACGAAATATTTTAAACACATCCGTTTTTCAACTCCGGTTACCGTTTTAATGGACGGACGGAAAAGAAAAGCGATAATTCTTGAAGGCGAAGAACAATGATTTCTGTGGCAATTCTCGATACGCATCACCCGCTCATGCTGGAGAGCATGGCAGCGCTGCTGTCAGCGAAAGACGAAATTGAGATTACCGG
>JBBIPU010000103.1:0-14940 GCA_037442685.1 Draconibacterium sp.
CTGAGCGGGAAACGGGGGTCGAACCCGCGACCCTCAGCTTGGGAAGCTGATGCTCTGCCACTGAGCTACTCCCGCTTATTTTTCATATTATTTTTGCGACCCCTCACCTTCGGATCCGCCAACTGGTGGACTGCCACTGAGCTACTCCCGCATTTTTGCTGCAAATATAACTATTTACTCATTTTACAACATTGCTTTCCGACAGGATTTTCAGAAAAATTATGTCACCACCCGCCCATCCTTAAGTTTTAAATGATTTGTAAAACATTCAGGTAATTCATCAGGAATGTGGGTTACAAATATCATTGCACAGTCCGATTCCCCGGCAATCAGGTTCAGCAGGTCTTTCAATAACCTCACATGCGAATGGTCAAGTCCCTGAAATGGTTCATCGAGAATAAGAAGTGGCGGATTTTTTACGAGGGTCCTGATCAACAATACAATTCTTTGAGCCGAAGTTGAAAGTTCGCCAAACAACCGGTTACCGATTTTATCGTAGTCAAGAGTTTTCAGCCAACGCCTTGCAACATCTCTCTGGTAGCCTGAAGGAGTTCTGAATGAACTTTCCGCCTCGCTGAATCCCGAACATATTACATCGGTTACGGACTGGTTTTGTGGAAGATACTGATGAAACTCAGGCGAAACAAATCCAATTTTAGCCTTGATATCCCAAATCGACTCGCCACTCCCTTTCATTTTGCCAAATAACCTGATGTTGCTTCCGTAAGCTTTCGGATTGTCGCCAAAAATCAGGTTCAGCAGGCTGGTTTTGCCCGACCCGTTTGGTCCTGAAAGCGACCATCGTTCATCTTTTAAAATTCTCCAGTTTATTTTATCCAGAATTATCCTTGAACCATATTGTAGTGAAACGTCATTCAGCCCGATGAGCTCCTGGTATTCTGAGGGTTTCCAGGCGGGGAGCTCCGGTACGATTTTTCCTACTTTTCGAATCTCCTGATTTAACTCACTCCTGGAACACATTCCTTTGAACTTAGCTTCTTCCAGAACAATGAAATTCCGCACCGATGGAGGAAAATCGTACATCTCCAAACCTGTCATGATCAGAGTTTGGCCGTGTGATATCAACATTTCCAGCATTTCTGTCAAAAGTGGACGTGCATCGCGATCCAGACCAGTGTATGCATTGTCGAGCACAAGCAAGTCGGGTTCCAAAGAAAGAGCCTTCACAAGCTCCAGTTTGCGTTGCTCGCCGTTCGACAAATTGATAACAAAGCTTTCCAAAAAATGACCGAGCCCGAATTTTTCAAGCAACGTTTGTACAAAAACCGGATTATTGCATTTTTGTATTTCATCACTCACTTTTAGAAGGAGTTCAGTATCAATCTTGTTCCATCTTTGCTGACGATAAACCGCGTGACCGTTCGATAATGAAAGCGATGAATGAAAAGGCACAAACCGCTTTTTCAAAAAAACACAATCATCAACAACATCGCCCGAAACTGGCAATTCACCCGCAATTGCTTTTGCCAGAACAGTTTTTCCGCTTCCATTGAAACCGGTTATTCCCAGAACGTCCCCCTTTTTAATCTGAAGACGAATATCTTCGAGCAATACCGAAGTCCTGATTTTTATTTGTGCATTTTTCCAGATCATGATGCAAAGTTAAAAGAAGACGGTTTAAATGCTGTTTAACATTACATTTTTTACGATTATCTGATTTTTCAGATAAAACAGGATTTTCAGATAACATAACTTTGCTTTCAGCGCAAAAATCTGAAAGAAATTGATAAAAAAGATTTTCATATTGATGTCTTGTTTTACTGTACTTTTTCATCCAAAACTAAGGGCACAGGAACAACAGTCATGGAAAGTAGATTTCCGGACTGACATTTATTCCCGTCACCTCTGGCGCGGAGATAAACTTGGCGATGCGCCCGCCATCGAACCTGAAATCAGCCTTTCAAAAGGCAGATTTGGTTTTACCATCTGGGGAGCCACCACTTTTAATAACAGCTACGAGGAACTTGACCTGATTTTGAATTACCGGGTTATTCCATCAGTAAATATTTCTTTTTATGATTATTACAATCCGGTTCAGGGGGAAGAAAATAATTTCTGGCATTTTTCAGGCGATGATTTGCGTCACACTTTTGAACTGACCGGCGAGTTTGAAAAACAAGGTTTCCCTTTAACAGTTCTGGCTGGTGTTTTTCTTTATGGTGACAAAGACAGGGAAAAAGGAAAAGAACAGTTCTCAACATACATCGAACCGGATTTTCGTTTCAAACTGGCGGGAAAAGATTTCAATGCATTTGCCGGATTTACACCATTCTGCGGTTATTATGCCGGCAATTTTTCAATTGTCAATATCGGTGTTTCTTTTAACGATTCGTTTCCGGCAGGCAAAAAACTTGAAATCCCATGCGAAATTACTCTTTGTACCAATCCTTATACAAATGAGGCCTGGTTCGTGGTTGGTGTTGGTTTTAAAAATAAATAAAAAATTAAAAACCGGTGATCCGGTAAATACGGTTTTACTTTAATCCTTACCTTTATGAATGTATATTCGCTTGAAATCTTAACTGAACTTGTCTGATAAAAAAAAACTATTTTATGAGATACTTAAAATACAGCATTTTTCTGGTAGTTATTTTTTCGACTATTGCAGTTCATGGCCAGAAAAGCGAAGGAAAGGTCAGTTTTCGCGACAGTACAGACAATGCAATCGACATGAGCGACTGGCTGCTGAATAAAAAGGGATTCCTTCTTGTTCCCACCATAATTACAGAACCGGCCGTGGGATATGGAGGAGCGGCCGCTGCTATCTATTTTCATTCGTCGTATTCCGACAAAAAAGCGCCACCGAGCATGTCGGGTGCATTCGGAATGGGAACCGAAAACGGAACTTGGGGAGCAGGTATTTTTCATGTGGCATATTGGAAAAGAGACCGGATCCGCTACATGGGAGCAATTGGAAGAATGAATATAAACCTTGGCTTTTATGGTTCAGGAAACCATGAACTAATTGATATTGAATCGGTTAACCTGAATATGGACTCATGGATGGTGGTTCAGCAACTGAAATTCAGGATTGCCGAAACTAATTTCTTTAGTGGTGGCAGGTATATTTATTTTAAAACCAACAACACTTTCGACATTCCAATCGATATTCAGGATTTTGAAGGCGTTTATTTTGAATCGACCCTTAGCGAAGCAACAGTGATGCTTAATTACGACACCCGAAACAACATTTTTTCACCAACCAAAGGTTTTTACGCCGAACTCTCAGGTACATACAGCGATACATGGATGGGAGGCGACGCCTTGTACGGCCGGATCACCACGCGCGAAATCGGCTACATTCCGGCTACAGACAAAATAATGGTAGGTGTGAGAAACGAAAATATCTTTTCGCTTGGAGACGTACCATTTTATGTAAGGCCGATTGTGATTTTACGGGGTGCGCCAATGATGAAATACCAGAACAAAAATACCACAGTGACTGAAGTTCAGGTGGACTGGAATGTTTACAAACGATGGAATATTGTCGGTTTTACGGGCATTGGAAATGCTTTTGAATCGTTTGCCGATTTTAACGAAGGGAAAAGTGTGGGCAGTATCGGGACGGGTTTCCGTTATCTTCTGGCAAGAAAATTTGGCATGCAGATGGGAATGGATTTTGCCCAAAGTACCGACGATTTTGCTTTCTACTTTGTTTTCGGAACATCTTGGATGAGATGAAATTATAGGCAAAATGATGAATTATTTGATTTGTGATTCTGAATAGCAGAACCTATATTTGTGTTATGAGCAAAAGAGAAAAAAATATTATGGCAAAAATAAAGGCAAGGATTCAACAAAAAAATCCTTTGGCCCAGATTATTCTCTTTGGTTCACATGCCCGCGGACAATCCCACAATGATTCGGATTGGGATATTTTAATACTTTTAAATCAAAACCAGGTCAACCGGATGACTGAGAGAGAATACCGTGATGAACTTTATGAGTTGGAACTTGAAATTGGTGAACCCATATCAACACTTGTTTTTTCAAAAACAGAGTGGGAACAAAAACATAAATTAACACCTCTGTATCAAAATATTAAACGTGAAGGGATCTTTTTATAATGTCAGGTACAAAACAGGATTACATTGATTATCGTGTTCAAAAATCAAACGAGATTTTTGAAGATGCCAGATTGCTGGCATTAAACGAAAGATGGAATTCTTGCATAAACCGGCTTTATTATTCGGTGTTTTATCAGGTAAGCGCACTTTTGTATAAATATGATATTAAAGCTGAAACTCACAACGGTACAAAAACACAGTTTAACTTTCATTTCGTAAAAACGGGTAAGATTGGAATGGAATATGGCAAATTATTTTCAAATCTGTTTGAATGGCGACATGAAACAGATTACGCTGACTTTATTGATTTTGATAAAGAAACAGTTGTGCCATTGGTTGCTCAGGTTGAAGAATTGAATAAAAAATTATTTGAATTGATTAACCACTAAGTTCATATTGGTAGTTTCAATTAGCCATGGGTAACCAGGTTTCAACCTCATCATCAACAGTGATTTCTAATTATCGAAGTTGTATTTTTATTGTGTAATTAAAAAATCAGTAAAACTAAAATATGAAGTACATTATAATCCACGCAATTGCACTGGTTTTAATTCTAAAACCGTGCATTTCAATCGGTCAGGGCAACGACCTTGACAAAGGACAGGTTGGTTACATTCCATCGAATGAAAACCTTGAAAACCGCGAATGGTTCCGCGATGCGCATTTCGGGATGTTTATCCACTGGGGCATTTCGAGTGTTTTGGGAAAAGAGATCGGCTGGGCGCTGAGCGGACAGGATATCAATAAATACCGCGAAAACATTCATGTTTTCAATCCTCAGAAATTCGATGCCGCCGCTGTTGTTAAACTGGCCAAAGATGCGGGAATGAAATACATTACTTTCACCACCCGCCACCACGACAGTTTCAGCATGTTCAATACAAAATATTCCGACTGGAGCATTATGAACACTCCTTACGGAAAAGATGTGCTGAAACAACTTGCCGGTGAATGCCAAAAACAGGGAATCAGGCTATTTTGCTACTATTCTCTCACCGATTTTTACCGTGCCGATTATTGCCAGGGAAATGTAAAAAAAGCGACAGGAATTAAAGGTGAATGCAACTGGGATGAGTACATTCAGTTTATGAAAAACCAGTTGACCGAGATACTTACCAATTACGGGCCGATTTACGGAATCTGGTTCGACGGGCACTGGGACCAGGTGAACAGCAAGGATGGCAAAACCACCACTCAGAAACGGGCTTGGCATTATGATGAAATTTATAAACTTATTCACGACCTGCAACCCGGGTGCATGATTGTAAACAACCACCACCTGGCTGTTTTCCCCGGAGAAGATTACCAGACATTTGAACGCGATCTGCCGGGCGAAAACACCGGTGGAGGTTTCTCGGCAAATTCTGTGATCTCCAAAGATCTGCCGCTGGAATCGAACGACATTATCGGGAAAAGCTGGGGCTATGTAACTAACGACACGATCAACCGAAGCACAAAGGAACTGATTCATCTTTTAATAAAATCGGCAGGATTGGGCGCTAATTTCCTTTTGAATATCGGGCCGACACCTGAAGGAGAAGTCCGGCCGGCACACAGGGAAAGGCTTTTGGAAATGGGCAACTGGCTTAAAACTTATGGCGAAACAATTTATGGTACACGGAAAAGTTTCATGAAACCTGCTGAATGGGGCGTGGCTGTTGAAAAGGGGAACAATGTTTACCTGCATATTACAAATCCTGCAGAAACTGAAAACCAGATCGTACTTACACAATTTCCTTATCAGATAAATAAAGCAAGCTGGTTTGATTCGGGTAAAAAGATTGAATTTACAAGTGGGCAAAACTCAGGTGAGATCAAACTGAAATTAAAAGCTTTAAAACCCGACGCCATCGACCAGGTTATTGTGCTTGAAGTAAAGAGGTGATTTTCAATTCGGCTTATTCAAAAAAGTTAAAAGTAATCAGCAGGATAATGACAAGAATTCCCAAAAGTGCGATCACAAAAAAATAATCGGCAATAGTTTCGAATTTCCTTACTCTGACATCATTTTTTGAGCGGATGGAAACAAACGAAAAAATACATGAAAAAGTCAGCAGCACTGCCACAACTGAAGTAAATTCGTCGATAATATTGGTTTCCATTTTATTGGCGATGTGCAGCGATGTAATGACGAAAAGACAAAAACCCAGCAGGCTGGCTGAGGTATTCAAAATATGTTGCGAAGTGTAATTTGCCATAATCAAAGTAAATCTTAAATTTATTCCTGTTTTTAAAACATCGGTAACCTGATTTTTTGTTTTCAAAACTAAAAAAATGGAAGCAGAATTAACATTAAAATCGATATTTCATCTGTTGAAAGAAAAAAGCTTTCCGTTTCTGAAGGAAAATGGTAAAATAATTTCGCAATTTGTTTTTACCATTTTTTTTATAGGTATCGGAATCTGGTTTTTTAAACACGAACAAACTGAATTCTCGCAGGTAAAAAACGCGCTGATCGCGGCAAAATGGCCGTGGGTGCTGACTGGAACCGGTATTACGCTGATCCTGTTCCTGTTGCATGGATTGATGTACAGGGCATCGTTCGCCACCATTAAATCTTCTGTTTTCCTGCCCGATACAATACTGCTTTTTCTGAAGCGGAATTTTATCAGTGTCTTCTTGCCGGCAGGTGGCATTTCGTCGCTTGCCTTTTTTGCCGAACCGATTGAAAAAAAGGGAATTAAAGAATCTCAGATCTATTTTGCTTCGGTAATTTATGGTTTTGTAGGAATATTGTCGGTGATTATTGTAGCCATCCCCGCGTTTTTATATGCTTTAACCAAAGGTCAGGTGAACTCGGGCGAATGGATTGCATTGGGTTCGGTAATCCTTATTCTGGGCGGAATTTACTTCATGTACCGCTCGGTTTCGGGAAAAGGCTTTGTTTACAAATGGCTGATCAGGCTTATTCCCCAATCAGCCGTTTTTATTGAGGATCTTGAAAACCACAAAATAAATATACGCCAGTTTCTGCTGACTATCTTTTACTCAATTCTAATCGAAATTGCCGGCATATCGCATTTGTATGTGGCAATGATTGCACTCAACTTTACTCCATCGGTTTTTACAGCGGTGATGGGTTACATTGTTTCGGTTATCTTTTTAATCATTTCACCATTTCTCAGAGGATTGGGAGCTATTGAAGTTTCGATGAGTTACTGTCTGATCCGTTTTGGTTTTGGTAGTGTCGAAGCCATTTCAATCACTTTTCTTTACCGTTTTTTCGAATTCTGGATACCGCTTTTTATCGGGGCACTTTCATTTCTTGTTAAACTGAGCAGGCTGATGATGCGCGTTGTTCCGGCTTTGCTCATGTTTTTCCTCGGAATAGTAAACCTGATTTCGGTTTTTACCCCGGCAATTACCGAACGGTTGACATTGTTAAAAAACTTCCTCCCTGTCGAAGCGATTCATGCCTCAAATTATCTGGTGCTGATTGCCGGCCTGTTTTTACTGGTGACTGCAGCTTTTATGCTGAAAGGCCTGCGCTCTGCCTGGTGGTTTGCTTTGCTTCTTTCTGTCGTGTCGTTGATCGGGCATCTTTCCAAAGCCATCGATTACGAAGAAGCAATACTGGCCCTGATTGTTGTATTTATTTTAATAGTCACTCATAAAGAATATTATGTAAAAAATAATCCACATTTACGACTGATCGGGCTGCAAACTTCAATTTACAGCGTTGCCATTATTCTTCTTTACGGAATTCTTGGATTCTATTTTATTGATAAAAAACACTTTAACATCGATTTCAATATCGTTCAGTCTGTAAAATATACATTGCAGAATTATTTTATGGTTGGAAGTGGCGATCTCATTCCCGCTGATCAGTTTGCAAAACATTTTCTGCTTTCGATTAAAATCAGCGGACTTTTGTCTGTTTCCTTCCTGGTTTATACTTTCATTCACCCCTACATTATTAAATCAAATTTCGATTCGGCCGAAGCTGAGAAAGCAGCCGGGCTGGTAAAAAAATATGGAAATTCGGGAATGGATTATTTTAAAACCTATTTCGATAAACAGATTTTCTTTTCGCCTGCTGAAAATGCATTTATATCTTACCGCATTTCGGGTAATTTTGCAGTTGGTCTTGAAAACCCGATGGCAGAAAACCCCGAAGCGATGAAAGAATGCATTGCGGCATTCGATAGTTTCTGTTACCAAAGCGGGTTGAAAAGTATTTATTACCGTGTACCCGAAAGCAGTCTTGAAATTTACAAATCACTTGGGAAAAAGAGCCTTTTGCTGGGACAGACCGGGATAGTGGATTTATCAACATTTTCGCTTGAGGGCGGAAGCAAGAAATCGATGCGGAATGCTGTGAATAAAGTAAAAGAAAAAGGAATAAAAGCGGTTGTTTTAGTGCCTCCCATTAAAGACGGAACTTTACAGAAACTAAAATCGGTGAGCGACGAATGGCTGCATCAGACCGGCAGAAAAGAAATTATATTTTCGCAGGGAATGTTTTTGTGGGAAGAACTGAAAATGCAGACAATCATCGTTGCCGAAAATCAGGAAGAAAAAATAGTTGCTTTTTTAAATATTATTCCCGACAATGCTGCAGGCGAAGCGACCTACGATCTCATCAGGAAAACCAGTGATTCACCCGGAGGAATTATGGATTTTATGATCATTGAGCTAATAAACTATTTAAAATCAGATAATTATTCCTATCTGAACCTGGGATTGGCGCCAATGAGCGGTATAGACGATCCCCGTAACTTCCCCGAAAAATCGATGAAATTTGCTTATCATAAAATAAAATCATTCTCTCATTTCAAAGGATTGCGCGATTTTAAAGAGAAATTCTCGCCACTCTGGCAAAACGAATACCTGATATACTCTCACGATTATGATTTGCTCCAGATTCCAACCGCGCTGGCAAAAGTGATTAAACCATAAAGAATTAAAATCTGAAAAATAAATACAACCATGGATACATTTTCGAGCGCCATTTCGGGTAAAGAATACCCGGAAACCGAAAAAATTTGCGGAAATACAATCAGACATTCCATATTGAATCTGATCAGAAAAGATTTTCCCGGGTTTACCGAAGATAATTGCATTTCGCTGGAGGAACTCGACCTTTACAGGGAAAAATATATTTCGGAATACCTGAAAGGACAGATTGATGAAATTACGGAGATCGAAAAAACAGTGTTGAATTCGCTTGCTGAAAAATCGACGCTCACCGACAAAATTGAAGTAGATAAAAATCAGGACCTCACTTTTGGTCAGAGAATTGCTGACCATGTTGCTACATTTGGCGGTAGCTGGACCTTTATAATTTCCTTTGTTGTATTTATTGCGATCTGGATTTCGGTCAACGTTTTCTGGCTGATCAACAAGGGATTCGATCCTTATCCGTTTATTCTGCTCAATTTAATTCTTTCGTGTATCGCGGCTTTGCAGGCGCCAGTTATTATGATGAGCCAGAACCGGCAGGAGGATAAAGACAGGGAAAGAGCAAAAAAGGATTACATGGTAAATTTAAAATCTGAATTGGAAATCAGAATGTTACATGAAAAGATTGATCATCTGATGATACATCAGCAACAGGAACTTCTTGAAATTCAGAAAGTTCAGATCGAAATGATGAACGATATCCTTAAACACGTTGACATAAAAAACTCAAAATAAAAATAATGCAGATTGTGAAATGATTTCACTGACAAATTTCAATTTGTCCTTGTTTACTTAAAACAATAAATCGTAACAAAACAGTTTCTCCACAATGATAAAAAAGGCAATTCTACCGGTTTTACTTTCTGCTATCTGGATCAGTGTTTCTGAATTTGTGAGAAACGAATTTCTTTTAAAATTTTACTGGTCAGAGCATTACCAGTCGATGGGATTGGTTTTTCCATCGAGCCCTTTGAACGGGGCAATCTGGGGAATATGGTCGATTTGTTTTGCTGTGGTAATTTTCATTCTGGCAAAAAAGTTCACATTAATTCAAACAACATTACTGGCCTGGTTTACAGGTTTTATAATGATGTGGATCGTGCTTTGGAATTTAAGCGTTTTCCCGGTGGAAATACTGATTTATGCAATCCCGTTAAGTTTACTGGAGGCACTTGTGGCAGTTCTGATCGTAAAAAAATTAACCTGAACTTCAATTTAGGAAATCATCTGCTATTCAGAATAAATTACTGTTTCTTATTATGAAATATTAATTACCTCTTTTACCGGTTTTTGCCCTGAGTTTTGTATTTTTCTGAAAATTTTCAGAAATATCGAAAGTATTCAATTACAAAATATTCAATTCAAAACCTATGTTTTCAAAAGAAACCTACATAAAGCGAAGGGAAACTTTAAAAAAGAATTTTAAAAACGGCATCATCCTTTTTTTGGGAAATGATGAAACCGGGATGAATTACACCGACAACACTTACCATTTCAGGCAGGACAGCACTTTCCTTTATTACTTCGGGATCAATGCTCCCGGATTTTATGCGCTGATGGACCTTGACACCGGAAATGATATTATTTTCGGAAACGATTACACCATCGACGACATTGTCTGGATGGGTAATATGCCATCTGTTGCTTCATTAGCCGAAAAAGCCGGTATTTCAAAGACTGCTCAGCCTGGCACGTTAAAACACATTCTCGAAAAGTCGAAACAGGTGATGTTTCTCCCGCCTTACCGGCCCGAACACCAGTTGAAACTCTTCAGACTTCTCGGTATCCACCCCGACGATGCTGCACAAAAGGCAAGCATTCCGCTGGCCGTGGCAATTGCAAAACAACGAAACATAAAAAGCACCGAAGAAATCACTGAAATTGAAAAAGCAGTAAACACAACGGTTTTAATGCATAAAACGGCGATGGAATTTGCCTTGCCCGGGATGTCCGAGGCACAGGTTGCTGCAAAAGTGACCGAAGTTGCACTGGCTGACGGAGGACAACTGAGCTTTCCGGTGATTGCCACAATAAACGGACAAACTTTGCACAATCATTTTCATGGAAATGTGATTAAAGAAGGCCAGCTTTTCCTGTTGGACGCAGGTGCAGAATCAACTGAAGGTTATGCCGGGGACATGAGCAGCACTTTCCCGGTATCGCGGACGTTTACTCCTGAACAGCGTGATATTTATGAAGTTTGCCTGCACGCCCACAATTCTGCAATTGAAGCGCTGAAACCCGGTGTACATTTTCGCGATATTCATTTAAATGTGGCACGGAATATTTTCGAAGGACTGAAAAATACCGGATTTACAAAGGGAAATACCGACGACGCGGTTACAAATGGTGCCCACGCTTTGTTTTTCCCTTGCGGAACCGGACATTTAATGGGTCTCGATGTTCACGATATGGAAAACCTCGGCGAACAGTGGGTGGGATACAACGGCGAACCAAAAAGCACACAGTTTGGTTTGAAATCGCTGCGGTTGGGAATGAAACTTCTGCCCGGACACGTATTAACCATCGAACCCGGAATTTACTTTATCCCGCAGTTAATCGATCTGTGGCAAAAACAAAAAATCAACACTGAATTTCTTAACTTTGAAAAAATCAATCAATACCGCAATTTCAGCGGACTGAGAAACGAAGTAAACGTTCTGATCACTGACACGGGACATCGTGTGCTTGGCGAACCGCTGCCAAAATCGGTAAAGGATGTGGAAGGGTACCGGGCAGTGGCTTTCAGTTAAAAAAGGGACTCCAATGTTTACAGAAGATAAAACATTTAATTACAGCGACTTCGAAAGCAGTCCACTTCAAAAGGGAGAATATGAGAATTGCAGTTTTGTAACCTGTAACTTTGCTAATTGCGATTTATCGGATTTCATCTTTTCAAATTGCTCGTTTTCAGGCTGTAACCTGAGTATGACCAAAATTATGAAAACTGCATTCCGCGAAATAAAATTCGACGGTTGTAAAATGTTAGGGTTGCGGTTTGAAGATTGTAACCGGTTTGGAATTGAATTCAGCTTTGAGAATTGTATTCTGAACCACGCTTCCTTTTTCGGAATGAAAATCAGAAAAACCAATTTCAAAAACACCCAATTAAAAGAAACCGATTTTTCCGGGTGCGATTTAACAGGTTCTGTTTTTGATAACTGCAATTTAAGCGGGGCAGTTTTCGACAATACTGTGCTTGAAAAAGTGGATTTCAGAACGTCGGTAAATTACAGAATCGACCCTGAAATTAATCGCATCAGCAAAGCCAGATTTTCGCTGCCGGGAGTTTTAGCGCTTTTAAGTAAGTTTGATATTGAAATAGAACACTGATACTGTTCGGATTAAGAGATACCGAAAATGAGAAAATCAAATCAGGAAATAAAAGATAAAAAGGTTCTGGAAGAAATTCTGACTAATTCCCGAATCTGCCGGTTAGGTTTGATTGACAACGGATTGCCGTATGTTTTACCTTTCAATTTCGGTTATGCTGATAATTGCATTTACATTCATTCTGCACCAGCAGGTAAAAAAATTGAAATTCTCAGAAAAAATCCGCTGGTATGTTTTGAGGTTGAACAAAAGGCAGATATCATTAAAAATGAAATTGCCTGTAAATGGAGCACAATGTATCGCTCGGTTGTGGGATACGGAAATGCTGAGATTGTCACCGGATTCGATGAAAAAGTCAGTGGTCTTGAAATCATTATGAAACAGCATGGTGCAACCGGAGAAATGGAGTTTAACCAAAAGGAAGTGGAATTTATCGTGATTCTTAAAATTTCCATTACAACCATGACCGGGAAACAATCGGGCAACTGGAATGATCTGAATAAACAAATAAAGCAATGAATATGAACGACAATCCAGAACCGGTAATGATCTTTGCCGGAACCGCATGGGAAGCCGGAATTGTAAAAAGTCTGCTTGAAAATGCTGAAATCGAAGCATTTCTGAAAGATGAAATTATGGGAACATTAAATCCCTGGTGGATTGCCCCGGGTGGCGCCGGTTCGGTTAAAGTTTTTATTTCAGCTGATGATTTTGAAAAGGCAAGTCAGGTTGTAAAAGATTTTCAGGAAAACCTGAAGAAAGATATTGAATCATAAATAATGGCTAATTATGAGAGACTACAAAAATATCGACGAATACATTTTAACTTTTCCTGAAGAAACCAGGTTAATATTGGAAAAAATACGAAGCACCATTCGCAAAACAGCTCCCGAAGCAACCGAAGCCATCAAATACGGAATGCCAACTTTCGTTCTGAACGGGAACCTTGTACATTTCGCTGCTTTCAAAAATCATATCGGGTTCTACCCTGCCCCATCCGGAATTGACGCATTTATCGGCGAACTTGAAGTTTACCGCACGGGAAAAGGGACAATCCAGTTTCCAATCGATAAACCAATTCCTTTCGAACTGATTACAAAAGTGGTTAAATTCCGTGTTGAAGAAAATCTGAATAAAAAACAAAAAAACCGGAAAATCAAGTGATACAATGAATAAAAGAAAACAAAAAAAGAAACTGAAATCAGGATTGGCGCCCGGTTCGCTGGTTTTTACAGGCCAGCAAAAAATGGCTCAGGTCGAAATCACAGTTTTAAATTATTCGGAAGAAACATTTGAAGAAATAAAAGCTAAAAGCGTTGGTGAAACCATTTCGTTAACAAAAACATTTAAAGGAACCACATGGATAAATATCGATGGCCTTCACGATGAAAAATCAATTGAGGAAATATGTACTTTTCTCGATATTCATAAACTCGGCATGGAAGATATCCTTAACGTTAATCAACGTCCGAAAATAGAGGAATATCCGGGATATCTGCAGGCTTTTATTAAAATGCTGACTATAAATCAGGAAGACGAAACCATCGATTACGAGCAAATCAGTTTTATTCTGAAAGGCAATATTCTGGTGACATTTCAGGAAAAAGCCGGTAATATTTTCAACAACGTGAGAACGCGGATAAAAGAAGCAAAAGGACTGGTCAGAAAAAGAGGGGCCGATTATTTGCTGTACGCCCTGCTCGATCTCATTGTCGATCATTATTTTATCATCATCGACAATTTCAGCGATAAACTTGATGAACTGGAAACTGATTTATTAAACAAACCTGGCAAAGAAAATCTGAACAGGCTCCACTTGTTACGCCGTGAAATTCTTCTTTTGCGACGGACTATTTATCCGATCCGTGAAATGATCGGAAGGTTTGAAAAACTGGATGAATCGTTTATCACGGGCAATATCAGGGATTACACACGCGATCTGTTCGACCACACCATAATAGTGATTGAAAATATTGAGGTACTGCGCGACAGAACATCGGGACTGCTGGATTTGTACATGAATACGGTTTCGATAAAAATGAACGAGATCATGAAAGTGCTGACCATAATGAGCACTATTTTTATTCCACTCACATTTATTGCCGGCGTTTACGGTATGAATTTCAGTAACATGCCCGAATTACAGTATAAATATGGTTACTTTTTCATTCTGGGTTTTATGATGGTTGTTTTTATCGGAATGCTGATTTTCTTAAAACGAAAGAAATGGATTTGATTTGCAAATAAGGAGAAACCTTATAATTCAATAGAAATCAACATGTTTTAAATACCTCATTTCTGAAAGTCAGGTAAAATCTGATTCCCGGAGTAGAAACTTTATATCAGATAATCAATTTCCTCAAACACTATTAATACCAATGTGAATTATAAAGTAGTCTGGTTATAAACTGGTATAATGCCGATGGAAAGTAATGTTTAGAACAATCGAGTGCGCGAAGATTGGACTATTACATTACTCCAATCGGTATAACTCTTTCATCTCAGTCCCCGGTTTTATCATTTCGGTAAAATAGCGGCCGGTTACTTACCCTATTGTGCCTAACTTTCACGTAAAAACCAAGGTTTTCAGCCTGTGCAATGGCTGTTATATCCTGAA
>JBBIPU010000104.1:0-14893 GCA_037442685.1 Draconibacterium sp.
GCCATGTACAGCCTCGAACCTTTGTGTGGGCTGACAAACATCGGGGTATTCCAGTTCCATTTGTAAGTCAGTTCCCCCTTGGGTTCAGTTGGTCTGATATCAATTCTTTCGCCGCTTTTTTTATCGAACCTGACCACATTGCCATATTGCGATTCGGTATAAATAATATCCGGATTTTCAGGGTCGGCTGCAATCCAGAATCCATCGCCGCCGGTGGTAACCTGCCAGTCGTCGTTTACAACTCCGCTTCTGCTTGTATTCATCGAAGGGCCAACCATTGAATTGTTGTCCTGGGTCCCACCATAAACATTGTAAAAAGGTTCGGCATTATCGACATTCACCCTATAAAATTGTGTCACCGGGAGGTTTTCCTTAAAATCGAATGTCGAACCTGCATCCCAGGTTTCGTAAATTCCTCCATCGCCTCCGATAATATAATGACGGGTGTCAGAAGAATCGATCCAGATAGCGTGGTCGTCAACATGACGATCTTCGGTACTTATATTTGTCCAGGTTTTTCCTCCGTCGATAGTAAATCTGGAAACAGTTTCAGTTGAATAAACTTTGTTTACATCTTTCGGATCGCAGACAATTTCGTTGTAATACTGACCGCTTGATGCGTAATCGCTCATTTTCTCCCAGCTTTCTCCTTTGTCAACCGAACGGAAAAATCCACTTTTCCCCTCCGCGGCTTCAACGATTAAATACACGTAGTTGCTGTTTACCGGCGAAACATCGATTCCCATGCCGCCAAGATCGACTTTCGGCAAACCTTCCATAATTTTCCTCCAGGTTGCACCGGCATCATTCGATTTGTAAACTGCCGATTCGGGTCCTCCGCCAATTTTTGTAAACGAAGTACGTCTTCTTTGTTCAGATGTAGCATACATTATATCGGGGTTGCAGGGATCGAGAACGACATTGTTCACTCCAGTATTTTCACTGATTTCCAAAATTTTGTTCCAGGTTTTACCTCCATCTGCTGTTTTGTATAAACCTCTTTCCTTTCCCGGGCCCCAAACAGAACCTTCGGCAGCTACAAAAACCACATCCGTATTCCGCGGGTCAATCGCAATTCCGCCAATCTGCCTGCTTTCTTTCAAACCCATGTTGGTGAACGATTTTCCACCGTCCAACGATTTGTAAACGCCATCGCCATAACCTAATGCCCGCTGGTGGTTATTTTCACCTGTTCCGACCCAAACCACATTCGGATTATTCGGATCGAGTTCGACCACTCCGATCGAATAAGCTCCGTATTTATCAAAAACAGGATTCCAGGTTGTTCCGTTGTTTGTGGTTTTCCAAACTCCGCCACTTGCCACGGCTACATAATATTCCTTTGTATTTTGCCGATTTACAGCAAAATCGGCAATCCTTCCGCTTGCCCACGCCGGACCGATGCTTCGCCATTTTAAACTGCCCACAAGACCGCTGTTTATAAACGGTTTTTCTTTTTCATCCTTTTTTTTCTCTTCTTTTTTTTCTGCAAAAGTTATCGTAGAAGAGACAAAAACGATAATAAATAACCAGATGATTTTCTTCATGACAATAAATATTGATTTTAATTTTACAGGTTTACGGACTCAGGTTAAAAAACACCGAAAAAATACAAAGTAAAAACCTGTTCTAACAGGACAAAAGTCACAGTTGAAGGGGAAAAGGGATTAAAGAGAATTCAGATAAATCAAATATTAAAATTTTTGAAGTTCAGGTTAAAACTAAAAATTCAGGACATCCTTTAAGTTCTTGTAGCCTGTTTTGCTGACTTTCAGCTTGGTTTTATCGTGAAGGATTACAATATACGCTTCTTTTTCGTACTGCTGAATCTCGTTGATTTCGGATACTCTGACAATATAAGAACGGTGAATCCGTACAAACTGTTTTGGATCGAGTGTTTCCTCGAAATAATGCATTGTTTTTTGTTTCATGTGCCTTCCTTCGGTGGAATAAATCATTACGTAATCATCCATCGATTCAACATAACGGATATGATCGACAGGAATAATATGAATTTTGTGTCTGTCTTTCACCACCACCCTGTCAAGAAATTCTTCTTTTGGAAAGTTTCCGATTTTTTCGGCCACATCAGAAGTAACACCTTCTTTTGCAATGCGTTCAATAACTTTGTCAACCGCCTCGAGTAAGCGGTCTTTTGAATATGGTTTCAACAGGTAATCAGCCGCATTATATTCGAACGCTTTAATTGCATACTGATCGTAAGCAGTGGCAAAAATGATCTGAGGGTTGTGATCCAGAAGTTCCAGCAACTCGAAACCGGTGATTTTTGGCATCTGGATATCGAGAAACACCAGGTCGGGTTTCAACTCGTTGATCATTTTCACTCCTTCGAAACCATTTTCGCATTCGGCAATAATTTCAATTTTATCATTTCCGTCCAGGAACGATTTCATCAGGTTCCGGGCCAGTTCTTCGTCTTCAACAATAATGGTACGCAGCTTTTCAGACATTTTGTTTTGTTTTTTGTGGAATAGTCAAAGTTACTGTAAATTCTTTTTTGTTATCGGCCAGTTTTAATAAATATGGATTCCCGTAAATTATCTGCAACCTGTCGCGTATATTCCGCAAACCAATTCCCTCTCCCCTTTTTGAAAGAACATTGGCGTCGTACGGATTACTGATTGTTATTTGCAGGTACTCGGCAGTGCATTGTGCCACCGTTTTTATTTCAATAGGTTCAGTTGCTTCATACACTCCGTATTTTATGGCATTCTCGTACAAAGGTTGTAAAATCATGTTCGGAATTTCCAGATTGAAACAGTTTTCATCGATCTCGAAAACGGGATTCAGTTTACTTCCAAACCTCACTTTTTCTATGTTAAGATAGAGTTTATTATTATTGAGTTCCTGCTTAAATTTTACTTTTTCGTTCTGATCGTGCTTCAATGAGTAGCGCATCAATTGCGACAGATTGATAACCATTTCCTGAGCTTTTGCAGGATCTGTCATAGTAAGCGAAGAAATACTGTTGAGGCTGTTAAATAAAAAATGAGGATTAATCTGCGATTTTAAAGCATGCAGTTCAGCTTCTTTAACAAGTGAAAGCAATTTTCCCTCGCTCATTACCTTTTCTTTAAAGCTGTTATAATAATTTACGGCATAAAAGAAAATAACATAAATTATGTACATCATAAAACCGCCGAAAATCCGGTTGTAACGCCCTTTTTCCAACCATTGAACAGCCGCTGGATTTAATACTTTTATTATTATGGTATTCAGATACATGTAAATAAAAACTATTATCGATGCAGCGATAAAATGAGCTAATAATAACCTGAAAATGCTATTGTTTTCTAATGTACTGAAACGGATTACATACCAAATCGATGTACCGATGATCGAAAATACCAGAAATGAAGAAATTACCTCGACAAAAGCTGACCAGTAATCTAATCCATTGGCAAAAACAAGCACAAACATCATTACCACAGAGGCAATGACCCAAAATATGCCATAATAGAGGGCCAGTCTCAGATTAGTGAAAAATGGGTGACGAACTTCCATTGAATCAGAAATGTTTTATTTCGACACCGCCAAATGCTGCAAATCCCCTGATCACCAATGTTTTTGATGGATTGGTAACCATATTGTTGAATGTCGATCCGCGCTTGTCGGTAAATGCACCAAAAATTGCGGTAACTTCGTTTTTTACAGTCCAGTCGGGTGGCACTTTGAAACCACAACCTCCAAAAACGCTCACGCAATCGATCAAAGCGCCGTTCTCCGAAAGCTTTGCCTGGCGCAAATCATATTCAGTTCCACCAAACATCGAGGTTGTTTTTCCTCCATAAAAATTCTGTGAGTTGATAAAAACCTCGCGTCCACCGAAAATCACAAAATCGTCGAAATAATCCATTCCCTGCTGGCTCGTGTGTCCTGTAAATCCTGGCTCGTTTTTTTTCCGGCTTTGAGTAACTAACAAAATCACTCCAAATCCAATAAATAAAAGAGGCCATCCTATTTGTCTTAACTGCCTGGGAATGGTGTAAACTTCATCAATCAGGAAAAATCCGCCGATAACCATAAGAATGACACCTGTTGTTTTATTGCCGCCGATATAAGCAAAAACTCCGATCCCAATCAAAAGCATTTGCCAGGAAATGATTACATCCTCCCAAACCTGCGGAATAAGGTTAAGTTTTTCGAGAATCCAGAGCCCTCCCAACACGATAAAAAAGAGGCCCAAATAAATTCTTTTGTTCGATGAAACCTTGTTTTCCATTTTACCTGATTTTAAGTTGATATTTGTGTTCTGTCTGCATTCTGTTTTTCAAATTATCTTTGCCACCATCGCTATTCCCAAACCAACCAGCAGCACCGGGAAAAACATCGAAATTGTCAGGCCCGGGATAAAAAAGATTCTCGGAAGAAGAAAAATTCCGCCGATTACTATCAAAACCAATCCTGACTGCCGTTTTCCTGCCATCAGAATTAAACCTACAATAATTAATATCACCGGCCATGAGAAAATAATATGCGTTAATCCCTGAAACATACTTCTGAACGGGAAAAAAATATCGTGAAAATAAAAATGCGGGAAATCAAAATAAATTCCGGTTTTTCTTACAATCCAAACGATACCGATTCCTATTAAAACCCAGGCTAAAACTGCTTTCGAATTACTATTTTGTGGTTTATCTTCCATGACCAGATTTTTATTGGTTTCCGTTTCAAATGTATAAAATCTGAGTAAACCGCAGTACTTAACATTCGGTTAACACAGGAATAGAATCGGTAAACTGAATTTAACCGGAAGAATTTGAAATAAACTGAAGTAATCCTTTTCAGAACAGAGCAATTCCCATATCCTGTTCAGGGGAAATAAGGATAATTAATTTCTGCTGAAAAAATATGCATAATTGCGGGGAGCCTGACATTCCGGATTATAAAACTGTTGGCCTCCCCGTTATTAAAAAAATTAGCTTTTAACCTGTTCTTTAGCCCATGAATCGCGCAATTGAACGGTAAGGTTAAATACAGGTTTTCCTGTGGTTGAATCAGGATCAAGATTAAAATAACCCAGTCTTTCAAACTGAAAATGATCCAGTGGACTGGCATTTTTTACGAAAGGCTCAACATAACAGTCAGTCAGAATTTTTAATGAATCGGGATTCATGAATTCCTTAAAATCAATGTCTTTGTGGCCATCCGGATTTTCATCGAGGAACAAACGGTCGTACAATCTCACTTCCGATTTTACCGCATATTTTGCTGAAACCCAATGAATGGTTGACTTCACCTTCCTTCCATCCGGCGAATTTCCACCTTTTGAGGCAGGGTCGTAAATGCAGTGCAATTCTGTTATTTCGCCATTTTCATCTTTCACAATATCAGTGCAGGTTATAAAATAAGCGTATCGCAACCTGACTTCCCTGCCCGGACTTAATCTGAAGAATTTATTTGGCGGATTTTCCATAAAATCATCTCTTTCAATGTAAATTTCCCTTGAAAACGGAACCTTTCGTATCCCCATCGATTCGTCTTCAGGATTGTTTATTGCATCGAGTTCTTCAGTTTCATTTTCAGGGTAGTTTGTAATGACCACTTTTAAAGGATTTAAAACACCCATTACACGTTGTGCCGTTTTATTAAGGTGTTCGCGCACACTGTATTCAAGCAGCGAAACATCAATAACTCCATCAACTTTGGTCACCCCGATCCGGTCAGAAAAATTCCGGATTGATTCCGGGGTGTAACCACGTCTGCGCAGACCTGAAATGGTAGGCATCCGCGGATCGTCCCAACCATTCACATGTTTATCCTTTACAAGTTCGAGCAATTTACGCTTGCTCATTACGGTGTAGGTCAGGTTTAAACGCGCGAACTCAATCTGACGGGGCCGGTAATCCGTCTCCTGCAACTGATCAACAAACCAGTCGTACAGTGGTCTGTGAACTTCGAATTCAAGAGTACAGATCGAATGTGTAATCCCTTCCCAAAAATCAGACTGTCCATGCGCAAAATCGTACATCGGGTAAACACACCATTTATCTCCTGTCCGGTGGTGGGGTGTTTTCATGATACGGTAAATAATCGGGTCGCGCATGTGCATGTTTGGCGAAGTCATATCGATTTTTGCTCTCAAAACACACGATCCTTCATCGAATTCTCCGTTGGTCATCCGGATGAACAAATGGAGATTTTCTTCCACTGATCTGTATCTGAACGGGCTTTCAATACCCGGGCGGGTTGGCGTACCTTTCTGAGCACTGATGGTTTCTGCATCCTGATCATCTACATAAGCTTTCCCTTGCTTGATGAGCCGGACAGCAAATTCGTGCAGTTTTTCGAAATAATCAGAGGCATAATACAACCGGTTTTCCCAGTCAAAACCCAGCCAGTGAACATCTTCCATAATTGAATCTACATATTCCACTTCTTCTTTTGTAGGATTTGTATCATCAAATCGAAGATTGCATTTACCGCCAAATTTTTCGGCAATACCAAAATTTAAACAAATTGATTTTGCATGACCGATGTGCAGGTACCCATTTGGTTCAGGAGGAAATCGTGTATGAACGCGGTTACTGTTTTTGCCAAGTTTTAAATTTTCCGCAATCAGGGAGTGAATGAAGTTTGCCTTTTTTAAAGATTCCGGATTTTCCGGTGTATTATTATTATTTTCTGCCATTTCAGGTAATTTAATATGTATATTAAGAGCGTAAAATTAAAAAATGATTTGTGAGGATTTTTAAAACCCAACTGTTTTATCACATTATGTCACTTATTCTTAATTTCGCTTAAAAAAACAATGGGAATCATCGAAATTGAAGGAATGAGATTTTATGCTTTTCATGGTCACTTCGAATCAGAACAAGTAGTTGGAAATGAATTTCTGGTTGATTTAACCATTGAAACGGATTGCAGCAAAGCTGCTGTTTCCGACAATTTACGCGATGCTTTAAATTATCAGACCGTTTACGGGATCGTTAAAAAAGAAATGGCTGTTCCTTCACACTTACTTGAAAATGTTGCCAAAAGAATCCTTGACAGTTTGTACCTGAATTTAACTACAATACAAAAAGCCAAAGTGAAAATTTCGAAAATGAATCCACCCATGGGTGGAGAAATTAAAAAGGTAAGTGTCACACTCTCAAGATAAAAGTATTGACAAACCCGGAATAACGAACTTCATCCAGTTGTACAGAAGAAAACTCAGGTTAAAATAAAACCTGATTGTAATAATTCCGCAATCACCCTGCATTGGTTTTTATGTTTAAGAATATCTGAAACTTTGACAAAACCCGGATCAAAACCAAACTTTTCAAACAAAATCTCCATAAATTTGAAAATCTAATTTTATAGCCGTTTTTACAATGTTTATTAATTCAGAAATACTAAATGAAGGCAGGAATGCAGCCGTAAAGGTCAAAAGTGTAAAACCCGGACATTCGGAAGGTAAAAATCCTAAAACAGTAATTACTGAAACAAAATTATCCTCTGTCAAGTCGATAAAATCGCAATCATATGTAAACTCGAACTGGCAAAAGTTGCGCAAATAATTTCTTTTAACTGTGAACTGCTTGTTTGATTTACAAAAATTCGTAGTTTTGCAGTCCTGTTATAAAATGGTTTCTTGGCCGAGTGGCTAGGCAGCGGTCTGCAAAACCGTGTACGGCGGTTCGAATCCGCCAGAAACCTCAAAACCTTTATAAATTAAATAATTTGTAAAGGTTTTTTTATTACATTTATTGCAACTGACAGAGTTCTCAGCAAACTATTAAATGAAAACTTTACGTATCATTTTTTTGTTTCCATTAGCCCTTATCAGACTTGTATTTGTTCTGCTGATAACAGTTTTCGTGGTCATTAGAGGCAGTTTCTGGCTTAAATTTTCAGGTTTTAGCCGTAAAATGCAAAAATGGATCATGAGAACCTGGGGAAAAGGCATAATATTTTTCCTGGGAATTAAAATCAAACATAATGAAATCCCCGAAAATGCCAATTTTATTTTAATGCCCAATCATCGCAGTTATATTGATATTTTTATTGTTTCAGCATTAATCCCTTCAGCAATGGTTGCCAAAGCTGAACTTGAAAAATGGCCATTTGGAAAGACCGGAATTAAAATTACAAATTCAATTCTGGTAAACCGCGATGATTTAAAAAGTATGATAAAAACGATGAACCAGATAAAATCGTCTGTTAACCATGGTATTCCGGTCACTTTGTTTCCCGAAGGTGCTACATACAAAGGTCCGTTGACAAAACCTTTTAAAAACGGAAGTTTCAAAATTGCTGCTGAGACCGGCATTCCTGTTATTCCGATGGCTATACATTATTTCGATGTGAATGATGCATGGGTTGGAGATGACACTTTTTTACCCCATTTTTTCAGACAAATGAGTAAACCAGTGACCAAAGTATGTGTGAGATTTGGTAGTCCTGTTGCCGATTCAGATTACAAAATCATTCAGGAAAAAACACGTAATGCAATTGATTCAATGCTTCTTCAGATCACGTCGGAAAACTGACCATTTTTTCGTTTCAGCTTAAACCAGTAAAAAACCGGGATCCCTGAAAGAGCCGTTAAAATTGCAATGGTTGATTCCACCGGCCTTTCAAAAAATGACAAAATCAGCATTCCGATTCCGGATAAAATAAAAATAATATGAACGTAAGGAAATCCGGGTAATTTCAAAGCACTCTTCCCTATCAATCTTAATTTAAACACACCCAAAACCGCCAGAATCGGGAATATTCCAAGCGAAAATCCCATATAAACAAGTATCTGTTCAAATGTTCCTGATAGAACCAAAATAACAGCAATTGCACTTTGTAATAAAATAGCACCAACCGGAACCTTAAAACGTGGGTGAATTTTTGCAGCAAACCGGAAAAAGTATCCTTCCCGTGTCATTGAATAATATACTCTTGGTCCGAGTATGATAAATGCGCTTAACGATGAAATAAGTGCAAACGAAATCAGCAATGAAATAAATGTCCCGGCAACCCTGCCAAAAGCTTTACCAGCTGCCAGTCCAGCCACTTCGGTAATTCCTGAAAGTTCATCCACCGTTCCGGCATAAACATAAAAGAGGTTGATTAGCAGGTATAAAATCATAACAATTCCTGTGGCAAAAAACAGCGATCTGGGAATAATCCTTTCCGGTGATTTAATTTCAGAACCGATATATGTTGCTGAATTCCATCCACTGTAAGCAAACATTATAAACATCATTGATAATCCGATCGATTTCCACCCCGAAAAAGAATAATGAAACTGTCGGGTCAGTTCAAAATGCTCAAAGTTTCCTTCACCAAAAGAAAAACCGGAAATTACCAGACCCAGAATAAGCGCTACCTTCAAAATGGTCAAAACATTCTGAATCCTGCTTCCGAAAACGATACCACGTGAATGGATAAATGTAAAAAGCAATATAATCAGAATGGCAAACATTTTTTTCTGCATGTCAGGGATGAGATAACCAGAAATTAATGAATCAGAATTAAAAACGGGTACGGCTAATGAAAAGTACTCTGAAAATCCTATTGCTGAAGCTGCAATTGGCGCCGAGAATCCAACAATCAAAGACAACCATCCGCTTAAAAAACCAAGCATCGGATTAAATAACCTGGTAATGAAAATATATTCACCCCCTGCTTCCGGAAATGTAGCCCCCAGTTCTCCAAAAGCGACAGCACCACAAAAAGCAATTATTCCACCGGCAAACCAAAGTGACAACATCAACACCGGATTTCCGAGAAATTCAAGCAGAAATCCGGAAGTGGTAAAAATTCCCGCACCTATTATGTTGGCAACAACAATATTTGTTACCGGGAAGAGTCCCAGTTTCCTGTATAATTTGGTATCAGAATTATTCAAGAAAATAACTAGTCAAAAAAGTTTATCGAAATAGATTACGCGAATTTTTAAACAAAATTAAATTATTGATCCTTAAGCTTATAACTTATTGAGATACCCGATCTGCTGGTTCTGTCAATTGTGGTACTGTAATTTTTCAGGCTTTCAACATAATCCAGAAATTCGGTTATTCCTGAAGTGCGCATGGCTGTATTATGTGCTGTAAAACAACCTCCCACTTCGAGTTTTGGATCCATGGCAACAAAATAATTTTTGTACCAGTATTTATCTGCATCGCTGAAAACAAAATCGTATTTACCAGGCAATTCGGGTACAAGTTCATGTGCATCGGCCAATTTCGCATCAACAATCTTATCAACACCGGCCTTTTTAAAGTTAGATTTAGCCTGCATATACCGGTCTTTATCAATTTCAATTGTGACTAATTTTCCACCTGTTTTGCTTAAGGCCCAGGCAATCCATATCGCTGAATGCCCGGTTGAAGTTCCTATCTCAACAGCATTTTTATATTTATTCCTGACTATGATATCATATAAAATCTTACCATCGTTGATAGGAATATTCATATCTTTCCAGTTATCTGCATTATCCTTTAAAAATGCTTTAATCTTTTTATCCAGATCATTCTCAACTTCGGGATACTGCCCCCAGCAGTTTGAAAAATTAAATAGCGCTAATAAGAAAATGATAAAATATTTCGGTTTCATTTTTTTTAATAATAATGAATTCCTAAAGTTAAAACAAAATCTTCAAATTGATAAATTAGTTATGCTGAAAACCTTTTTCAATATCGAAACTAAAAATTCAGCAACAAATTCAAGCTTATACATAATTAATTGTATTACAAAATAATAAAGTCATCGTCGTTCTATAAAAGTTTTTAAATGTGTTTAATTAATCAACATTTTTTTACACATATTCATATTATAATTAAAATCTGATACCGGGATTCGCAAATTAAATTTGTTAAAAAACATAAAAAATATGAGCCAAAGGTTTGTAATTTATAAAATTCATTTAACTTTGTAGAGCATTTGGGATTCATCCCATATTGTGTGTTTGGGGGTTAACATTTAAGGAGAAAGCTATTGAGCTTTCTCCTTTCCTTTTTATTAAACTCTAAATCAATTCATTAAATCTCATTATAAAAAAGATTGCCTGATACATTTTCAATCTCAGGCAACCGTTTAATTATTCTTTGATTTTCAAGAGCCAATTGCGGGACTCGAACCCGCGACCTGCGCATTACGAATGAACTGATCGAATTTATACAGCCTTTTATTTATAATGCTTTCAGAAGATGAAAAAAATTGGTTATAAACTATTTATAAAAAATGGATTTGAAAATTGTGCTTTTGCCGGAAGGATTCAGTAAAAAATGAACTGCTTAAATCGAATTACAATTTACCACACTTTTTTATAAATTTGCAAAAAATGAAACAACAATGTCAACGGTAATTGTAAAAATTAATACTGCAACAAAACGCGGTGAACATATCCTGGGACTGTTGCGCGAAATGGCGAAAACCGGGAAAGATATTCAACTCGAACCAACTCCAAACAAAACTACATTAAAAGCAATGAAAGATGCTGAAACTGGCCGGACTCGTAAAGTAAAAACGGTTGACGAACTTTTCGACTCAATTTAACCCACATGTTTAACATTGAATATACCGGAAGTTTCAAAAGCGACTTAAAGACCCTAAAAAAACGATCTCCCCAGAATTTTGAATTACTCAGAAGCTTTATTCAAATACTCGCTGAAACCGGGTTTGATGGGATTGAAGCAAAGCACAAACCACACAAATTAAAAGGCAAATACTCGAAACATAACGAATGCCATGTTTTGCCGGACTTGCTTTTAATCTGGATGGAAAACCAAAGCTCTGAAACTATCATCCTGGTTAGAACCGGTACCCACTCCGATCTATTTTAGCACATATTGATAGTTAACATGCTTAACTGTTGCCTGAACGGGAAACAGTTGCCACGCTGAGAATATATTTTAGAAAAGTTTGGCCATGTGTTGGGTTTAAAAGACAACACAACACAAAAGTAAGTTATCAATGAATTTTAAAGAAGGTGTAGATTTTGTAATCCACCTCGCGGTGGAGTTTGACAACGAACTTCCGGGGCTTTCATAAGATTACGACCAGAGGGCAGAAATTATATTGCTCACTTTACATTGCAATTCATTCTTTAGATAATTTTAAAAACTTCTACTACCCAGTCTGCATAATGGTTCATCGCGCTTGTACTTTCAAATGTATGTAGATTCAGTTTCCATTCCATAAAATTTATAATAATCCAACAATTTGCAAACATTAACTTAAATGGAGGTATTAATGAGATGCTTCGATTGAAATAAAACGTGAAAAAATTAACCAGGCTTTTGTAATCCTTTTAAATATTATTCTTTAAACTTCTCTTTTCCCAAAACATCAAATTGATCAAATAATCGAAATCGCTTTTTATAAGATTTTTTATCAGAAGGATTCCATTTATCCGAAATATAATATCTGTTGAAACAAAGTTCTATATCACTTTCATTAAAAGATGCAAACTGATTCAGATAGATAGCACATTTTTTTATAAATTCCTTTTTTGTCGAAGATTCATTGTAAAATAAACCTACAAATTCTTTAACATTAAAAAATTCATCAATCAGATCAAGTTTTTCATATACACCTTGTTCCACAAAATATTCAAAATCTGACTTTAGTAAATAAATCTGACGATTTTTTAAGGTTATAACTTCCTCATTTATTTCATTATCAGTTGCACTTAAATATAATTCGCTTTGTAATAAATCAATTATTTTGGCGTTCATAGCCTGTTCTGCAACTTCATGTTCTAATTCTGATTTTTTTCCATTTAAGGTTTCAATAGTCAAATCCATTCGTTGAATTTGTTTTTTTAAATCCCTCACTTCTTCCCTGAGCTTTTCCAATTCTGTATTAGCTTCACCTCTTTCAATGCCGGGATCTTCAATTTCAAACAATTCATTAAAAGACACTCCCAGTGTCTTAACCAGCTTAACTGCTACCCCAATAGGAATAATATCTACCTCGCCCTTTTCAAATTTTATTAATGATGGCTGAGAAACTCCAATTTCGCTGGCCAGATCTTTTTGGTTAATTCCTTTAGATCTTCTTAGTTCGGCTATTTTAATTCCTATCATTTCTTTCAATCTGGTAAATTATTTTGAGCGAAAATTAATAAAAATAAAAATTAGAGAAAAATATTTAATATTTAAACTAAATTATATTGTGTATTAAATAAATTATTTTTTGTTTTGCTAAACAATATTTACTTTAATAAATCACATGAACAAAATTATTGAAACTGTAAAGCAAAAGGAAAAAAGAACTTTCCTTTTAAGCCTGATCGGGAATTTTACACTATTGTTATATTAACCGTAAACGTTGGGGACAAATCTACCGGGGAGAAACTCCTCCCACTATTCCCGAAGTAAAAGCAATTGCCCGATTTTTCGATGTTCCTGTTTCTGATCTAATTGATTAACCATGAAAAATTACGACTTAACTGACCAGGATATCCAGGAGATCGCCGACAGAGCAGCAGAAGTTGCGTTACGCAAAGCTGGCATCTTTAAATCACAGATATCGACAAATGAAGCAAACCTTCGTTATGGCCGCCAACGGGTTACCAGGTGGCGCAAATTGGGTTTTGTGACCCCTATAAAGCAAGGGGGAATTATTTATTGGAAAGTTGATGAACTTGAAAAAGCCTCGACGAAAAATATACTAATTTGATTATAGACCTTCTAAAAATCAACTATTATAATAATAGATAACACAAAAAAGGTGAAAGAAAATGGGCTTTGAAACAGAAATTGCCATTGCAAAGGAAGAACAAAAAAAAATTGCAGGTGAAGAATTTGTAACACAGCCTGACTCCGAAGATTTTAATACTTTTTGGTATTCCGAACTTGCAAATAAAAGTGGGGATAAAAGATGGAAAATCGATCACAGAAAGCTAATTGGATTTATTCATAAAAACGGTTTTCGGAGATTTGATATAGGTACTGAATATATTTTTGTACGTATTAGGAATAAGGTAATTGAAGAAGTACAAGTTACCACCATTCAGGATGAAGTTATGAAATATGTTAATGACGTACCTGTTGAAAAATTGACTAAAAGCGGGATTAGCAAAACCGAACTAGTAGGTAAATTTTATACGTCACCAGCTATTTTTTTCAATGAACGAAAATTAAGTCTTTTAGGCACAGAAAATGGAATGATATTTAATAGCGACACAAAAGAAGCTTGCTTCATTTATTATTTAAATGGCTTTGTTAAATGTACCTCAGACGGATACGAATTACAAAATTATAAATATCTGGACAGGCATATCTTTCGCAATCAGGTTAAAGACAGAGAATTCCAACAACATTCCTCCGAAGGTATGTTTAGTACATTCGTATATAATATTTCAGAGAAAAATGATATACGGTTTGAGGCATTACAGACTATGATTGGTTATTTACAGCACGGTTATTTTAATACCAAAATGAAAGCAGTAAATTTAACTGATTCATCAATCTCCGATGTTGCCGAAGGCAGAACTGGTAAAACTTTACTTGGTTATGCCATTGCGAAAATCAAGAATCTTTGCGAAATTCCAGGAAAAGACTTTGACCCTGCAAATAAACATAAATATGCAACTGCGAGTTTGGATACGCAAATCGTTTTCCTGAACGACCTGCGAAAGCATTTTAACTTTGAATCACTTTTCAATGATATCTCCGATTCAATAACTGTTGACCGTAAAAACCTTCAGCCTTTCCAAATAAAAGTAAAAATGCTTATATCATCAAATTCAACATTTAGAGTTGAAGGTGCCAGTGCAAAAGACCGTGTTATGGAGTTTGAACTTTCTGACCATTATAGCAATAAATTTTCGCCAAAAGATGAATTCAACGTAAGCATTCGCTAAACCCCGTGTTTTAAATCTTTTTATTGGTTATTAGGTTTGTTGGTTTGAATAAATTAAAATCGACATGCTAAACGAGAAAAAATT
>JBBIPU010000105.1:0-6330 GCA_037442685.1 Draconibacterium sp.
GCCACCCCGATGACCTTCGTGTGGCACAACCTTCACCGTAATCTGTTTTTTGCCGGCAATCAATCCTTCCGGAATTTCGTAAACCGCATCGAAAAATTCTCCCGGCTTTTTATTCGAAAAATTCTCGGTGGCAATTTTTTCGTTGTTTACCAGGATGTCAAAAGTTTTTGAACCTGTGTAACCACCCCAATATTCAAATGCCAGGTTCACAGGAACGCCGCCGGTTTTCATTTCGCAGGTAAACCAGCCGCCGCGGTCGATTTCCCGGAATTTGCGGTTTTTGTTTTCACCGGTCCAGGTTTTAAAATCCTTAAAATTGTGATTTCTTTCAGGTTGCATTTCCCCGGGTTGAAAAAAGTCGATGGTGGCAGCTTCCAGTTGTTTTTTTGCTTCCAGTTTACGAATGTATTCTTTCTGATATTCCTGCCAGGCAGCCTCGGTAAACATATCGAAATACACCGAATAACTGCGGTTGTGTGTGGCATAAAAAGGTTTGAATTCCACATCGCGCGGACGACCGACATTTTGAGACAAAAACATATTTGATTTTCCTTCAGCAGGTTTTAACCAGTTTCCAGGATTGCGGTTTTCGGTCATAATTACAGGTACAAAATCAGGTTTGAAGCGGTTTGTATCATTTTCGGCTCCCAAATCTCCTGCAAGAACAATTGGTCCGTAAAAAACTGCAACACGGTTCGAATCATCGGGCATGGTTTCAAGCCGCAACGTAAAAGGGAAACTGATTTCAACTTTATCCCCGTTTTTCCAGTATCTCTGAATACCCACAAAGCTTCCAGGTTTTTCCTTAATCCGGTGTGATTTCCCGTTTACCTTGATTTCCATTCCCTTTACAGCCCAGCCGGGATATCGTATCTGAAGAGTCAGCGGTACAGTTTCATCACAAGTGAATAATAATGTGCTTGACTGACCATCGGGAAATGAAGTTTCCTGTCGGACTTTTAATCCTTTTTCCTCCCAGTTTAATTCTGAAGCAATAAACTGGAAAATATACAATTCATCGTTGTTATGGTAGTAAATGTTCTTTGCATATTTTGAATGATTTTCCATCCCCGAACCCACGCAGCACGTGAACCACTCAGGATCCTGGTACTCTTTGTGTCCTCCCATTTCGAGCGAAAGATTGTAAATTACATGGCCGGTTTCGGGGTGTTGCGACGAAAGAATGTGGTTTAAAAGTGCCCGCTCATAAAAATCGGCCACTTCAGGTTTTGCTTCCCACTCAAACAGATGTTCCGTGAGTTTAAGCATGTTGTAAACATTGCAGGTTTCGGTGGTTTCATTGCTCAACTGATTTCTTAGCGAATCGGGCGGACCGAAATATTCATGGTTGCAGTTTCCACCGGTAACATACGAATGATGTTTTACAACTGTCTTCCAGAAAAATTCAGCGGTTTTGCGGTCGGTGCTGTCGGCGGTGAGTTCGTACCTGCGTGCCAGTCCCACCAGTTTCGGGATTTGTGTGTTGGCATGTTTTCCCGGAAGAATGTCAATTCCTTTTGAGAGTGGATCGAGGATAGCTTTGTGGTTAAAAATCCGCGACATTTTCAGGTATTTTTCATCGCCGGTTTTGGCATAAAGTTCTGCAAACGATTCGTTTATTCCGCCAAATTCGCAGTTCAGCACGTTTTGTATCTGTTCTTCGTTCAATCCCGAAAAAATAGTCGCAATCCAGTCTGAAAATCCCGATGCAACCTTCAGTGCTTCCTGGTTTCCGCACAACTGGTAGGCATCAAGCAAGCCGGCAAATACTTTATGCATGGTATAAAACGGCGACCAGAGACCATTCAGGTCAAATCCATGCGAACGTATATTTCCTTTGGCAACTTCGGTTTCAAAAATCTTTTTCCCGTTTGCGAAAGCGCCGATGTAGCCTAAACTGTCGGCCATCTGGCAGGTATCGAGTTCAGCTACAATATAATTTACACGGTCGAGAAAACGCTTGTCGCCAGTAGTTTGATACATCAGGGCACAGGCGCTGAGGTGGTGACCCAGGCTGTGACCGGCAATGGTCATCGCTTCCCAGCCGCCGTACGGTTCGGCTTTTGGTTTTAACCCGGCTTCGCTTCTGAATTTCGATAACAACCGATCCGGATTGTAATTCAGAAGCGATTGCACATTCAGTTCGGTGGCGTGTTTAAACGGACCATCAAGAAGTTTTACATCTTTTATATCAAAAGGAATAACCTTAAAAGTGACAACTTCAGGTCCGCCGGTAACGATTTTCGGATCTTTTTTTGAGCACGAAACAATTATGGCTAAAATGGTTACAGTAAAAAGAATAGGTTTAATCAGGTTTTTCATTTCAGGTTAGCTTTTATTTTTTATATATCCAGATTTGCCAGTTAGGATCTGCTTTTACGAATGCGTTCAGTGAATCCTGGGCTTCCTCGTGTGTATCGAATATTCCGATTGCCACAAGGTTTAAACGGCCTTTTTTCCCAATCGGGTATCCGTTCATTCCTTTCTCCTTTAGTTGCAAAATGAATTTATCAACATTTTCCGGGTTTTCAAAACTACCACCCACCAGGTAGTATTTTCCGCTGTCCTGTTTCATTTCAGGTTCAGTTGCAACATTTACCTTCGGTTCAGATTCAGGGATTTGTACCGAATCATTTTGTACCGAATCAACTGCAACTTCTTGTTGCACTTCCGGAGCCTGTTGCACATAACCGGTTTCAGGGTTTTGAATGATTTCATTCCTGTTCGATCCTGATTTTTTATTCCAGACAAAATATCCGGCGATAAAAATCGGGATTAGAATTAATAGCACCCAATACCATCTGACTTTTTTTCTTTCATCTTGTAATTCATCATTTTCAGCAGTATGAAAATAAGGAAGTTTAATTGTTTCAGGTGATTTTCCGGCTTCAGATTCTGATTTTACCCTAGGTTCATTTTCAGGTTGAGCACTGGCAACCAATTCTTTTTCTGCTGAGACCTGAGGTATAACGATCGTTGATTCGTTGTTCCCGGTTTTATTTTGTAATTCTGATTCTGCAACCGGTATTTGACGTTCGACCTGTATTTCTTCTACTGGTGCTGATTTTTTCTTTTCTACAAAATCTTCAGTTGTAACTTTCTCAAATCCAAACGATTCAATCAGCATGTTTTCATCATAAACAGGCACAAACTTTATTTCGTTGTTCTCGTCGTATGTTAATGTTCCGATATTTTCAAGAATAACTGCCTCGCCGCTGTCAAGTTGGTAAAGTATATTTTCGCGTGCCTTTTCAATTCTTTTTGTTGCATTGGGCTGAGAAATTTTTGCCTTACGTGCGATAATTTCAACCAGAAGTCCATCGTTGTTTTTGATCTGAGTGGTAAACGAAATCTCTTTCGATGGGGGGATAATTTCTTTTCCGCGGATTTCGGCAGGTTTGTATTTCGAAATAAATGCACCGAATCCGGGAATAATAACGGTTTCGTTTTCAAGTAAAAGGCTGTGTATGAAATTACTTAAGTTAAGTATCATAAAAATGAAAGATTAGAATGATAGCAAATTTTTTTTCGGACCGAAATTACAAATATTAACAGGTAAATACAAAGCACCTTATTTTATTATATTTTATTTAATTTTCACAAGTTTTTCAGAAAAAATAAAAATAATGTTTTCATTAGTTTTATTTTGAAACTTTTTGTTTTAATTCTGGACGCAAATCAAATGAGATTAAATATTTATAAACTGATTTACATGAAGTTAAGCGGATGGCATGAAAATGGCAACCGGTAATTTATAAAATCGAAAAAAATCATTTTAAAATGAAAATATCAGTTGTAGGAACAGGTTATGTTGGACTGGTTTCGGGTACATGCTTCGCAGAAACCGGAATTGATGTAGTTTGTGTTGATATTGACAGCAAAAAAATTAATAAACTGAACAACGGACAAATCCCGATTTACGAGCCCGGATTGGAAGATATTTATAAACGGAATGTGGAAAAAGGAAGACTTTCGTTTACCACCGATCTGAAATCAAGCCTGACTGACGCAGATGCAATATTCATTGCAGTTGGTACTCCCCCTGGCGAAGATGGCAGCGCCGATCTGAAATATGTTTTGAATGTTTCACGCGAAGTGGGTCAATATATTGATCATTACATGGTTGTTGTGACAAAAAGCACAGTCCCGGTCGGAACATCGGTGAAAGTTAAAAAAGCAATTGCAGAAGAACTTGAAAACAGGGGAGCGGATATTCCATTTGATGTTGCATCAAATCCCGAGTTTCTAAAGGAAGGAAATGCGGTTGAAGACTTCCTGAAACCCGACAGGATTGTGGTTGGCACCGATTCGGAAAATGCAAAAAAGGTGATGGAAAAACTGTACAAGCCATTTTTGTTAAACGGGCACCCGATTATTTTTATGGATATTCTTTCTTCGGAAATGACCAAATACACCGCAAATGCAATGCTGGCAACCAAAATCAGTTTTATGAACGACATTGCCAATTTTTGTGAAATCGTTGGCGCCGATGTAAACTCTGTAAGAAAGGGAATTGGTTCTGACCCTCGAATCGGCCACAAATTTATCTACCCTGGTACTGGTTACGGAGGTTCATGTTTCCCGAAGGATGTCCAGGCACTGGTACGCACTGCCGATGAATACGGGTATTCGCTTGAAATTCTGAAGGCTGTCGAAGCAGTCAATTACCGGCAGAAATCGGTTTTGTATGGTAAAATAAAAAACCATTTCGGGGGCGATCTGAAAGGGAAAAAGTTTGGATTGTGGGGACTTGCTTTTAAACCAAAAACCGATGATATGCGGGAAGCACCGTCGCTTGTGATTATTGATCATCTTATTAATGACGGCGCAGAAATAGTAGCTTACGATCCGGTGGCAATGGATGAAGCTGCAAAAACTCTTGGTGATAAAATCATTTACGCAAAAGATGAATATGAAGCGTGTATTGATATCGATGCACTGATCGTTGTAACAGAATGGTCGGAATTCAGGATACCCAATTTCAGAGTTTTAAAAAAACTGATGAAACAACACATCATTTTTGACGGCCGTAACATTTATGATCTGGATGAAATGAAAGAACTTGGGTTCACCTATTACAGCATTGGAAGGAAAAGCATTATCAATGACTAAAAAATGAAAAGAATTCTGGTAACCGGAGGGGCCGGTTTTGTGGGTTCTCACCTTTGCGAGAGATTATTGAACGACGGGAACGAAGTGGTCTGTCTGGATAATTTTTTCACGGGTAAAAAGAAAAAAATTATCCATCTCATTGAAAATCCGTATTTTGAACTGGTTCGACACGATGTTACCCAACCTTATTATATCGAGGTTGATGAGATTTATAACCTTGCGTGTCCGGCGTCACCTGTTCATTATCAGTATAATCCGATAAAGACCATAAAAACTTCGGTGATGGGGGCTGTAAATATGCTGGGCTTGGCGAAGAGAATAAAAGCGAAAATTTTACAAGCTTCAACAAGCGAAGTGTACGGCGATCCTTCAATTCATCCGCAAACAGAAGATTACTGGGGTAATGTAAATCCGATCGGGATCAGGTCGTGTTACGACGAAGGGAAACGGTGTGCTGAATCGTTATTTGTAAATTATCACATTCAGAATAAAGTAAGGATAAAGATTATCAGGATTTTCAATACTTACGGGCCAAAAATGGAGCCCGACGACGGCAGGGTGGTTTCGAATTTTATTGTTCAGGCATTGCAGAATAAACCAATTACTATTTTTGGGGATGGTAAGCAAACCCGGAGTTTTCAATATGTCAGCGATCTTGTGGAAGGAATGATCAGGATGATGAATACTGACGATTCGTTTACCGGACCTGTAAATATTGGCAATCCGGGGGAATTTACCATGCTTGAATTAGCTGAAAACATCCTGGATTTAACAGGTTCAAAATCAAAAATCACATATCTGCCTTTACCAAAAGATGACCCGACCCAACGGCAGCCTGACATTGCGCTTGCCAGGGAAAAACTGGGTGGCTGGGAACCAAAGATTCCGCTCAGGGAAGGATTGAAACATACCATCGATTACTTTGAAAAACTTCTTTCGGAGTCGTAAAAAATGCAAACTGTTGTTAACTATTAAAATCCTGATTATTATTAATTCTTACTTTTACCGGACAATCAAAAATTATGAAAAAAACGATATTGGTAACCGGAGGTACCGGATACATTGGTTCACATACAGTTGTCGAATTACAGGAATCAGGATATGATGTTATTGTGGTTGATGATCTTTCAAATTCGGGGGTTGAGGTTCTGGATAACATTGCAAAGATAACCGGCATCAAACCTGCTTTTGAGAAATTTGATATGGCCGACAGGGAGA
>JBBIPU010000105.1:6430-12649 GCA_037442685.1 Draconibacterium sp.
GCCGAATCTCCTTACGGAAACACAAAAAGGATCAGTGAAGATATTTTAAAGGATACAATAAAGGTAAATCCTCAGATCAAAGGAATTGCACTCAGATATTTTAATCCGATTGGTGCCCATCCTTCTGCCCTGATCGGGGAACTTCCGCTTGGAATTCCTCAGAATCTGGTTCCTTTTGTAACCCAGACTGCTGCAGGATTACGAAGCGAGCTGAAGGTTTTTGGCGATGATTACGATACTCCTGACGGGTCGGCAATTCGCGATTATATCAATGTGGTCGATCTGGCAAAAGCGCATGTTGTCGCAATTAACCGGTTACTGAATGGCAAAAATAAATCTGATTACGAAATCTTTAACCTGGGTACTGGAACCGGTTTATCGGTTTTGCAAATTGTAAAAGGATTTGAAAAAGTAACCGGGATTAAACTGAATTATAAAATAGTTGGCCGTCGTCCCGGAGATATCGAAAAAATATGGGCAGACACAAATTTTGCCAATGAAGAATTAGGATGGAAAGCGAATAAAGGACTGGAAGAAACTTTGCTTTCGGCATGGAACTGGGAGAAAAAAATCAGGGGAATAAAGTAATCTTCCAGGTTTATTAGTTAGAGTAAAAATTTAAAAAAATAAATATTTGAAATGAAAACTATATTAATTACAGGTGGTGCAGGTTTTATCGGTTCGCATGTTGTGCGTCTGTTTGTAAATAAATATCCTGAATATAAAATTGTTAACCTCGATAAATTAACGTATGCCGGAAATCTTGCAAACCTGAAAGATGTGGAAGATAAACCTAATTACGAATTTGTAAAAGGTGATATTGTTGACGGTGAATTCATTCTTAAACTTTTCGAAGAAAAAAAATTCGACGGTGTCATTCACCTTGCGGCAGAATCACACGTTGACAGGTCGATTTCGAATCCTACCGAATTTGTGTTTACCAATGTAATCGGGACTGTGAACCTGTTGAATGCAGCAAAATACATCTGGAAAGATAATTTTTCAGAAAAGAAATTTTACCATATTTCAACCGATGAAGTTTACGGGTCACTTGGAGAAGAAGGAATGTTTACAGAAGAAACAAGGTACGATCCGCACAGTCCGTACTCAGCTTCAAAAGCCAGTTCCGATCATTTTGTCCGTGCTTATCTCGATACTTTTGGCGTACCCACAGTTATTTCTAACTGTTCAAACAATTACGGTTCTTACCAGTTCCCTGAAAAGCTGATACCGCTTTTCATTCACAACATTAAAAATAACAAACCGCTGCCGGTTTATGGTAAAGGTGAAAATGTACGCGACTGGTTGTGGGTGGTTGATCATGCCCGCGCCATCGATGTGATTTTTCACAAAGGTATAGTTGGCGAAACGTACAATATTGGCGGTTTCAACGAGTGGACAAACATTGCCCTGATTAAACTGATGTGTCGTAAAATGGACAAGAAACTGGGTCGTCAGGAGGGAGAATCGGAAAAACTGATCACTTATGTAAAAGACCGCGCAGGCCACGATCTCCGTTATGCGATCGACGCAACAAAAATAAAACGCGAACTTGGCTGGGTACCTTCACTTCAGTTTGAGGAAGGAATTGAAAAAACCATCGACTGGTATCTCGAAAACACTGCCTGGCTCGAAAATGTCACTTCGGGCGATTACCAGAAATATTACGAAGAGCAGTATGTAAAAAGGTAAATAAGCCTCCCCTGACCCCTCCCAAGGAGGGGGATTAAAAATTCCAAACTTAAAAAAGGTTTGGAATTTTTGTATTCCTAACTCCCTCTCCTGTGGAGAGGGTTGGGGAGAGGCTTATTTCTCCGGAGGGATTTAGGGAGGCTATTTTTTTATTAGTTTTTTATACTATCTTTGCGCCACATTTTTTAAAAAATAAGTATGTCAGTAAAAATGAGACTAACGCGGCATGGCCGCAAACGTTACGCTTACTACCACATTGTAGTGGCAGATAGCAGGGCGCCACGGGATGGCAGGTATATAGAATCTATCGGAATATACAATCCGAATTCAAATCCTGCTACTATAAATCTCGATTTTGACAAAGCTTACGACTGGCTTACAAAAGGCGCACAACCTACCGACACCGTCAGGGCAATTTTGTCTTATAAAGGTGTACTCTACAAAAAACACCTGATGGGTGGTGTACAAAAAGGAGCATTTGATGTTGCTGAAGCTGAAAGGCGTTTAGAAAACTGGATGACTCAGAAAGATGCAAAAATCCAGGCAAAAATTGATCGTCTGGCTGGTGATGCCGATGCTGAATTTAAAAAACAGCTGGCTGCAGAAATTAAAGTGAAGGAACAAAAAGCCGCTGCTGTTGCTGCAAAAAATGCCGAATTGGCTGCTGAAGCAAAAGCAATGCGCGATGCAGAAAAAGCTGAAAGTGAAACTCCGGCCGGAGCCGATCAGACTCCGGAAAGCACAGGTGCTGAATCTTAACTGAAAGAAATCAACACAAAATAGCTGAAACCATCCGTCGAAAGGCAGATGGTTTTTTGTTTTCTATATTTACAGTAATTCTGCCCGTTTCAACAAATCAGTTTCGTTATATTTGCAATCATGGAAACAATACCAAAAACTGATTGCGAAAAAATTGGTTTCTTCAGAAAAACGCATGGTGTCAGTGGCGAACTTGTTCTTGAGTTTGAACCGCAGTTTGAAGCTTCGATCGAAAATGCAGACCGGTTTTTTGTTGAATTAGATGGATTACTTGTTCCCTTCTTTGTCATGGAAGATGGATTTCGTTTTAAAACAGATAATTCAGCAATCATTCATTTCGATGGAGTTGAAACCGAAAAATATGCAAAAAGAATGGTTGGTTGTCAGGTCTATCTGTTTAAAAATGAAATAGTAACCTCAGACGAATTTGTTGGCTCCGATTTGGTGGATTATCTGCTCATCGATGAAAATAATTTTGAAATTGGTTTAATCAGATTTGTGGATAACTACTCTGGAAATGTTGTTATTACAGTTGAATACAAAGGAAATGAGCTTTTGGTTCCATTTAATGAAGATTTCCTGCTAAACGTTGACAGTGAAAAAAGAATATTGAAACTAAAGCTGCCGGACGGATTGCTTGAAGAATAAACATTACCTTTTTTTAGTTTTTTAATAAAATCGTGCAACTTAATTGACTTTTATCCGTCATTAAGAGCGTAAATATTTTTTCTCAGAGTTTAACTGAGAATACATTGAAAACTTTTAAATATCACACTCATGAAAAACAGAATTTTTATCCTGGCTATCTTAATTGCAGGTTTTATCATTTCCAATTCTGCCCAGGCAAAAGAGGAAACGCGCGACGTTCCGCCCTTTACCAAAATTTCTTTGCGAATTTCGGGCACTGTATATCTTGAACAGGGAGATAAACAAAGTGTAAGGATAGAGGCCGACCCTGAGACACTTGAACAGATCATTACAGAAGTTAAAGACCGCACCCTGAATATAAAGTTTCCCACGACGAATATTTTTAAAAGCTGGAATCCGGGGAAAATCGAAATTTATATTACCATACCAGGAGTTGACGGATTAACTATTTCAGGTTCGGGTGATATTGTTTCAGAAGATATTAAAACACGAATTCTGGACCTTACGGTAAGTGGCAGCGGCAATATAAAAATTAAACAGTTAAGTGCTGAAGAGGTAAACGCAAGTGTATCAGGATCAGGGAATATTAAAATCGAAGGTGGAGGAGTTGCAGAAGAACTGAAATCACGTATTTCGGGATCGGGGAATATTGATGCCAGAGGTTTTGAAGCCAAAAATGTCGATGTTCAGACATCCGGATCGGGTAGTTGTTCTGTCATTTCCAACGGGTCAATAAAAGCACGTATTTCGGGTTCCGGAAATGTATATTACAGCGGAAATCCTTCGATCGATTCTTCAGTTTCAGGCTCCGGAAGTGTAAGGAAACGTTAAGAATTCTAAAATTCAGATAAAAAAATGCCGTTGTGAATTTCAGCGGCATTTTTGTTTTGAAACAAGTTGATATTACAATTGAAATGCTTAACTTTCAGAATCAAAAAACTAACTTAAAAATCAATATCATGAGTATTTTAAAAGAATTTAAGGAATTTGCCATGCGCGGAAACGTGGTTGACATGGCTGTGGGTATAATTATTGGAGGTGCTTTTGGAAAAATCATTAGTTCTGTTGTTTCCGATGTAATTATGCCGCCAATAGGTTTGCTTTTGGGTGGGGTATCATTTACCGATTTGAAACTTATTCTTAAAGAACCTGTATTGGATGCCGCCGGAGCGGTTACAACGGCAGCTGTTTCTATTAATTATGGGAATTTCATTCAGGTTACAGTCGATTTTCTAATTATTGCCTTTGCTATTTTCATGATGATTAAAGCTATGAACAGCCTGAAAAAGAAAGAAGTAGAAGTGCCTGCAGCTCCGCCTGCACCACCAGTACCAACAAACGAAGAAGTTTTGCTTACTGAAATCCGTGATCTTTTGAAAGTAAAGAAATAATTTTTGATTGAAATAAATCTGAAAAGCTGTTCCGGTTGCGGGGCAGCTTTTTTATTTTCTGATAATTTCAATTTGCCCGCCAGCTCCAAGTTTGATTATACTCGAAGGTTGTGCAGGTGTATTATCATCCTGACGGTATTCAACTATGTAATCGACCTGACTTTTGATTTCTTCGGAGATTTCGGCAAAAACCGCTGGCGATTTTTCACCGCTGAAGTTGGCGGATGTAGAAACAAGCGGTTTGCGAAAGCGCTGCAGTAACTGTGTTGTAAAGACTTCTTTGGTAAAACGGATTCCAATGCTGCCATCTTCTGCAATCAGATTTTTGGCCAGGTTTTTTGCATTCGGATAAATAACGGTCAGCGGAGTTGTTGCAATTTCTACCAGATCCCATGCAATTTCAGGTACTTCAGCAACATATCGGTCGAGCAAAGCAGGATTTTCCATTAAAACCAGCATACTTTTACTGTCGTCGCGTTTTTTTATCTGGTAAATACGTTGAACAGATGTTTCACTGGTAGCATCGCAGCCAATTCCCCAGATGGTATCAGTGGGGTAAAGAATGACTCCTCCGTTTTTCAGCACTTCCAGCGCTTTTTTAATATCTTCTGTCATTATCTTTTAGTGTTGAATTGTAAAAACTGACCAATTCGGAAGCAAACTTCTGAGGATGAAAAAGCCGGGCACGTTCAAATCCTTTTTCAATCCATTTATTTCTTTCAAGGTTATTATTCAACAGGTTTTTCAGATTTTCGACAAGACCGGCAATATTACCGGGTGCACAGAGGAGCGCAGCTCCGCCGGCAGTTTCAGGTAAAACAGAAACATCAGAGGTAATAACCGGGCATCCACTTGCCATCGATTCAATAACCGGCAGCCCAAATCCTTCAAACAGTGAAATGTAAACTGAACATCCGGCCATTTTATACAAGGCCGCCAGTTCTTCTTCCTTGATGTTATTTAAAAATATTACCTGGTCTTCAAGCTTGTTTGCAGCAATAAATTTTTCGAGTTTATTTTTATGCGATGTTTGTTTCCCGATAAAAACCACCTGGTAATTAAGATTTCCTTTTGTAACAGCTTTCAGAACAGCAAGCTGATTTTTACGTGGTTCCAGTGTGCCGACACTCAGAATATACCCGGGTTTCAGATGGTATTTCTTAAACAGTGATTCACCCAAAGCAATATCGGGATTAAAAAAAACTTCAGAAATAGGCTGATAAATGATTTCGATTTTTTCAGGATTGACACCCAAGAAACGGATAATATCACTTTTTGTTTGTTCGCTGATGGCAATTATCTTATTCGCTGTCTGACAGGCATATTTCACTTTTCTGAAATAAATTTTCCGATCGATGAAAGGGTAAAAATCAGGGTAGCGAAGAAAAATAAGATCGTGAATAGTGACCACCGAAGGGATCCCGGTTTTATGAATGCCCTGGGGAAGTTCGTTGCTCAGCCCGTGAAATAAGTTGATTTTATGCTTTTTAAACCGTCTCACACCATATCTGCGCCAGAGTGGTTTGAAAAATTTTGAAAAAGGAGTTTCCGGGGTGTGAATTTCAAATCGTTGCTGGTCTTTTAAAAGGTGAGTTTTTATTTCAGGAGTGTAAAGTACCAGTTGAAATTCATCGAAATACTGATGCATGGCATTCAACAGGTTACGGCTGTAATTGCCCAATCCCGAAGCATTTATAAAAGCACGTTTTGCATCAAAACCTATTCTCAT
>JBBIPU010000105.1:12749-14740 GCA_037442685.1 Draconibacterium sp.
CAAAAAAGGCCGGAAATCAATTCCAGCCTTTCCGAATATTTAATTCTGAAACAGTTACACAGTAAAATCCTTCAATCCTTCAAAATCGAGTGTAATAAAAAGGTCGTCGATGGTTTCAGAGCGACGAATCTGAACCACTTCACCATTTTCCCTTAATAAAAGTTCGGCTGAACGAAGTTTGCCATTGTAGTTGAAACCCATGGAATGACCATGCGCGCCGGTGTCGTGAATCACAACAATATCATCGGCGTGAAGTTCCGGCAAAAGCCGGTCGATGGCAAATTTGTCGTTGTTCTCACAAAGCGAACCAGTAACATCATAAATAACTGTTCCCGGAACATTTTCCTTCCCGGCGACGGTGATGTGATGATAAGCTCCATACAATGCCGGCCGCATCAGGTTTGCCATACAGGCATCCAGCCCTGCAAACTTTTTAAAGGTGCTTTTTATATGTCGCACTTTGGTAACCAGGTAACCATAAGGACCAGAAATCATGCGGCCCGACTCAAAGAACAATTTTAGCGGTGCGAGGCCATTTGCGACGATCATTTCTTCGTACAGTTTTTTGATCCCGGCGCTCACATATTCAAGGTCAACTGCTTTTTGGTCAGGACGGTACGGGATGCCAATTCCACCACCCAGGTTGGCAAATTCAATTTTAATTCCCGTTTTTTTCCTTACTTCAATAATCAGTTTGAAAAGAATTTCCGCGGTCTCGATAAAATAGTCTGGGTCCAACTCGTTGGAAGCCACCATGGTATGAACTCCAAAATGTTTCACTCCCTTTTTCTTCAGCATTTCATAACCTTCAATCATCTGCTCGTGAGTGAAGCCGTATTTGGCTTCTTCTGGGTGACCAATGATCAGGTTTCCCTGTTTAAGGTCGCCGGGATTGTAACGCATACAAATAGTTTCGGGCAATCCCAGGTTTTTTTCAAGGTACTCAATGTGCGAAATGTCATCGAGGTTGATAATTGCGCCAAGATCCATTGCCATTTTGAACTCGCTCAGTGGTGTATCGTTTGAGGTAAGCATAATTTCGTCTCCGCTCATTCCAACCCTGCGGGCAATTTCAAGTTCAGTTTCCGAACTACAGTCGATCCCGAATCCCTCTTCCCTGAGAATTTTCATCAGGTATGGATTTGGCGCGGCTTTTATGGCATAGTATTCCTTAAAACCTTCGTTCCACGAGAAAGCTTTTACAAACCTGCGGGCATTCTCACGCATGGCTTTTTCATCGTAAATATGAAAAGGAGTTGGATAAACAGCGATAATTTTTTCAAGCTGTTCTTTTGAAAACGGAATACTTTTAGTTGTCATAATCAATCTGTTTCTGTAAAGGACTGCAAATGTACAATTTCTGCTGAAATCTGACAGAACAGTTCTAAATTAAGAGCAATTGCAGGTATTCAACTTAACCCTTATTTTACAATCAGCGTGGCCCATTTGGTTGCCCTTTCCAACTCCCCTTCTGCAAGAGGCCCCTTGTCGCCCATTACGAAAAATCCTTCAGGAGGCACGATCAGTTTTCCTCCTTTTTTTTCAAGTGTTTTTGCAATGCGTTTTGCAGCATAACCACCTTTATCAACAAGATAACGTGAAAATTTTGAATGAATCTGAGAAAGCAGGATCCTGGTATCGAAAGCTGCAACACTTTTTTCTGTTAAACCGTTTGCTGGTATTTGTTTCAGGAAAAGTTTTGTGGCTTCGCAGGGACCAAAAGCACGTGTTGCTGAGCCGACTATTAAAATTTCAGTATCAGATACTTTTTCCCAGTTAATTTCTGAAATATTGAAGACCTGAACTTCATTATTTTTTGCAAATGACGCTCCGATAGCTTCGGCAATGGCTTTTGTATTGCCAAAAAACGATTCATAAAGCACGGAAATTTTCAAAATTCTCAAGGTTTTAATTTTAATAAACTACCCTCATCGCTGCCTTAATTCCATCTGCCGCGCTCGAAATAATTCCCCCGGCGTAGCCGCTGCCTT
>JBBIPU010000106.1:0-14666 GCA_037442685.1 Draconibacterium sp.
TGCCAACTGCCAACTGCCGACTCCAAACTGCTGTTTTCTCCCTGCTCCCTGCCAACTGAAAAAACACCTCCTGCCGGTTGCCTGCACACCAATCTTTTGTACATTTGAGGTTTGCCTTTTCCGAATATTTAGGCTTCGGATTAACGGTGAAAAGTTTTGACTTACAGAAATTTAATCGATGGCTGAAACCGAATTTATCATTGCTTTAACTGAACACCGTTTTCACGGCAATATTTTTGTTCCTTACCTCATTCAAAAAGAGGAGCAGTTTTTTACGGTGATGGGTCATGTAAAACCGCGCGATTTTAAAACCGTTTCTGATTATAAATTTAAACCCTATGAAAAGGAACTTGTTGAAATCATTGAGAAATACAGCGACGAACGGCTGATGCGAAAGTTCTCGAGAGCAACAAGTGTAAAAGAGTTTTTTTCGACATTAGAACCCGGATATTTTCAGAAAACAATTTCGCCATTTATCGAACAGTGTATGTTTCAGGTGGCTTCTGTTTTGATGCTGAGCCCTGTACGGTTGCTGAATAAACAGATGAAATATGCCAACCTGTACGATGAAGATGTAATCGAAGTACAAACGCTTTTTGCAAAACCGGTGTTTTATTTCGAACGTATTGAAACAGAAACCCGTTACAGGTTAAAGATATTTCAGGATAACAGGGAAATCCGCTTGCTGAAAAGCAGTTTCAGGGTGGTTACCAACGATCCGTGTATGTTTGTGCAGCAAGGTAAAATGTATGTTTTCGAAAAGCTGAACGCGAAAAGGCTGCTTCCTTTCCTTGAAAAGGAGGTGGTCACAATTCCGCACGCAATGGAAGAAAAATACTACGGCAGTTTTATCCTGAATGCGGTGCGCGATTTCGAGGTACATGCGAACGGATTTGTAATCGACGAGGATGAAGCAGTAAAAAAAGCTGTTCTTTCGCTCGAAAGAAATCTGGAATATCAACCCAGGCTGGTTTTATATTTTTATTACGGACAGGAAAAATTCCTGCCAAATTCCAAACGCCGCATCGCAGTTCAGCTGCAAAAGACAAGTAACAGTTACTTGTTCAGGAAAGTTAAGCGCGATTCTGAGTGGGAAAATGAAATACACGATTTTTTAAAGGATTCGGGATTAAAGGAAAACAGTGGTTTTTATTCCCTGCCGTCACTCGATTTGCTTGAAAACGAAGATGCCCTCTATTTTCTGATCAACTGGCTGAATAAAAACAAACCACGGTTGGAGGAAAGGAAAATAGCATTTTTGCAGGAAGGTTTTGAAAAGAAATATTTTACCGGATTACAGTCGATTGAATTAAAAACCCGCGAAACCGGCGATTGGTTCGATATTTATGCAACGGTTACTTTTGGCGAATTCAGTTTTCCGTTTATCAGGCTTAAAAAATACATTTTAAACGACATCCGCGAATTTGAGTTGCCAAACGGAGAAACTGCCATTCTGCCCGGAGAGTGGTTTGCACGGTTCAAAGGATTGCTGCCGCTGGCGCGATTCTCAGGCGATAAAATGCATTTCGATAAACACCATTACTTCCTGCTGAAAAATATATTGAAAGGTCCGGTTGAAACTGCAATTGAACGGTTAAAGCAACTGGAGGTAAATGAAAAAATCGAACTTGAGATCCCCGAAAACTTAAAGGCAAAGCTGCGCGGTTACCAGATGGAAGGATACAGGTGGTTGCATTTTCTTTATGTAAATAATTTTGGCGGCTGTCTTGCCGACGACATGGGACTGGGGAAAACCCTGCAAACCCTCACTCTTCTGTTAAAGTTGAAACGGGAAAAACGGGGGATCATTATCCGGAATCCGCTAAAAACCGATGGTCAGCTCGATTTGTTTGCACAGCATTCAGTGCAGCAAACTGAAGAATTTCAGCCTGCAAGTTTAATAGTGGTGCCAACATCGCTGGTGCACAACTGGGAAAATGAAATCAGAAAATTCACCCCTGCGCTGAAAGTGTACAAATATGTGGGAATTTACCGGAAAAAGGCTGTCGATTTTGAAAAGATCGTACCATATTACGATGTCATCCTTACCACTTATGGCACAATACGAAACGACATTAAAATGCTGGCCGGCACAGGTTTTTTTTACACCATTCTCGACGAAAGCCAGTTTATTAAAAACCCCGCATCGAAAACTTACAGGGCAATAATACAACTACGCTCAAAACACAGGCTGGTACTGACCGGCACACCCATCGAAAACTCGCTGTCGGACCTGTGGTCGCAAATGAATTTTCTGAACCCCGGTTTGCTTGGAACCCAAATGTTTTTTCAGAAAATGTTTATTTCACCCATCGAAAAACAGGCAAGCCAGATTCAGCAGGAACAACTGCAACTGATGATCTGTCCGTTTGTGCTTCGCCGGAAAAAGGACGAGGTTGCCAAAGACCTTCCTCCCCTTACTGAGCAGGTGGTTTATTGCAAAATGAGCGATGAACAGGAAAAAATGTACGAAGAGGAAAAATCGGTTATCAGGAATGCCATTCTCGAAAAAATTGACAGGGGAGGAATACAGAAATCGGCATTTATTGTCTTGCAAGGGCTTACCAAACTTCGCCAGTTAGCCAATCATCCGTCGCTGCTCGACAAAGATTCGGAAGAAAATTCGGGCAAGTTCGACCAGATCATGATCATGCTCGAAAACCTGGTGGCCGAAAAACACAAAGTGCTCATTTTTTCGTCGTTTGTCACTCATCTCAATCTTGTCAGGAATTACATCGAATCGAAAAACTGGAACTTCAGCATTTTAACTGGGAAAACCACAAATCGCGAACAGGTGATCAGCGAATTTCAGGACAATCCCGAAAACCACATTTTCCTGATTTCGCTGAAAGCGGGTGGGGTGGGGCTCAACCTGACAAAAGCCGGGTATGTTTTTATCATCGATCCGTGGTGGAACCCGGCGGCTGAAAACCAGGCTGTAAGCCGTGCGCACCGCATCGGGCAGGACAAACAGGTTTTTGTTTATCGATTCATTACTGAAAATTCGATCGAAGAAAAAATCCAGCTTTTAAAAGAACGAAAATCTTCGCTTGCCGATAAATTTATCAATTCAAATAATCCATTCAAAGAGATCACAAAACAGGAAATTCTGGAATTATTGAAGTAAGAATAAGGAATAACATCAGATCAGGACAAAACTATAACCGGGAATCTTTTTCTGATTTATACAAAACAGTTGAGTGAAAATGCCGATGAATACAGCATTTTATTAAAACCGCAAATACTTATTTTTCATATCAATTCATCACGGATAAATATCAGATTTGATTGTCCGAATGCAAAATTCAAGTCGAATTTTTTCTGAAGGATTTTGCTATATTTATCGGGATTGTTTTCCTGCAATTGTTCAATGAAAAATCATTGTTTGAATAACAGGCAAAATAGTTGATAAAGCTGCAGAAGAAGGTGAGGTGTTTTCCAGAACACAAATCTCAGTTGTTTTGATATTTACTGAGCTGAAATGAAAAGATTTAGAAACATACCTTTTTATTTTGGAATTCTCGGAATATTCATTTTTCTGATGTATTGGATTGTCAGGGCAGGGAGGATGCTTGAAAGCGGAAAGGAAATTTTAAATACAGGATCGCAGACTTCTTACTTTTCACAATTTATCGAAACTATCGGGTACAATCTTGTACATCCGGTTGCCCTGATTCTTGCTCAAATAGTTACTATAATTATCATTTCCCGGATCTTTGCATATTTGTTTCACAAAATACATCAGCCTGCTGTAATTGGAGAAATTATTGCCGGAATAGCACTTGGGCCATCTCTGTTAGGATCGTTATTCCCGGGTTTTTCCTCGATGCTTTTTCCTGAAAATTCGCTCGGGAACCTGAACCTTTTAAGCCAGTTTGGATTAATCCTGTTCATGTTCATTGTCGGGATGGAACTCGATGTCAAAGTAATAAAAAACAAAATACGGGATGCAGTAGCGGTCAGCAATGCAGGTATTCTGATTCCATTTTCGCTTGGAATGTGGTTAGCTTATTTTATTTACAGTGATTATGCACCGTCGCATGTTTCGTTTTTGTCGTTCGGACTTTTTCTCGGGTTAGCCATGAGCATTACTGCTTTCCCTGTACTGGCCAGAATAGTTCAGGAAAGGGGAATTCATAAAACACCTTTAGGTACCCTGATTTTGACGTGTGCTGCAACCGATGATATTACTGCGTGGTGTTTGCTGGCTGCAATTATTGCGGTTGCCAAAGCCGGTACTTTTCTGAGCTCACTATATATCATTTTACTGTCGGTTGTGTATGTTTTAATAATGATCAAGGTCATTAAACCCTTTCTTAAACGACTTGGAGATATTTATACTTCGCGCGAAAACCTGAGCAAACCTGTGGTGGCCGTCTTTTTTCTGACATTGCTGATTTCAGCTTATACTACTGAGTTAATAGGAATTCACGCGCTTTTCGGAGCTTTTTTAGCCGGTACTGTTATGCCCGATAATGCAAGGTTCAGAAATGTCTTTATCCAGAAAATCGACGATATTGCTTTGGTAATGCTGCTTCCATTGTTTTTTGTATTCACTGGTTTACGCACCCAGATTGGCTTGTTGAATGATACCGGTTTATGGAAAGTCACCGGAATGATTGTACTTGTGGCCGTTACCGGTAAATTTGCAGGTACTGCCCTGACATCCAGAATTATTGGGCTAAACTGGCGGAATAGCCTGACTATTGGTGCCTTGATGAATACACGTGGTTTGATGGAACTGGTCGTTCTGAATATTGGTTATGATCTTGGAATTCTGTCTCCTGAAATCTTTTCGATGATGGTTATTATGGCGCTGGTTACAACATTCATGACCGGTCCGGCACTCGACCTGATTGAAAAGTTCTTCAGGGAAAAACAACATGAATATTCTGAAGATTTTGCTCTTTTAAAGCCATTTAAAATCCTCCTGTCGTTTGGTAAACCGGAAATGGGACGTTCGCTGCTAAGACTTGCCAACGGCCTAACAGGCAGGAAGAAGGAAAATGCAACAGTTTCCGCTTTGCATCTTTGCCCGAATAATGTCCTTCACCATTACAATATTGATGAATATGAAGCGGAAAGTTTTGCACCAATTAAACAGGAATCGCAATTACTGGAGCAAAAGATTCATACTATTTTTAAAGCAACCGACAATATTGATAACGATATTAAGGAGATTACAAACGATGGCGGATACGATTTGCTTCTGGTTGGCATCGGTCAGTCGGTTTTTGAGGGAAGTTTTCTGGGGAAAATACTCGATTATACCACGCGATTTGTTAATCCCAATTTGTTTATTCATAAATTTTCAGGTAAATCAAAAACTATCCGGAACCTGCCTGTCGATTCGCGCACACAGAATATACTTGCGGGTTCGAATGTTCCCGTCGGGATTTTGGTCGATAAAAACTTCGAAGGTTTAAAAAAAGTGGTTGTACTTATCAGGACAGAAAACGATGGGTTCCTTTTAAAATATGTACAGCTGATGCTTGAGAACTCGGATGCACAAATTACAATCATCGACTCAGACAGTATTATTAAAAATCATCAAGAAATGAAGGAAGTATTCAGCAATTGCCTGATGGAATATCACGATCGTTTGAAAATGAGCAATCTTTCTGAGTTTGATATTTTATTTTTCAGCCAGTTCAAATTAATGGTTGTTTCGACAGATGGATGGAAAAACCTGGTTGATCGGGGGTACAACTGGTTGGATAAAACACCTTCGATACTTATGATCAGGGAATAGGAAATTTTCAGTTCCCGGTGAATCGTAAAAGACGGCTTCTTAGCTCAATTTTTAATATCAGATTGATGATTTCATTGTATTTATGGTAATAAGATCAGGCTCTGTTGTAATGTCCGGCATTTCAACTGACCCGATGTTTTGTTGAGGGAAAACAACGATTTTATTGTTTGCACTGAAATGTTTCTCAAGTTTCGATGGAATATGGTCGAGATATTTCTGGTACGATACCGAGTTTTTCCGGGCCGAAATTAAAATCAACAAATCATCATCTTTGACAAAATCAGAAATAGAAATAAAATTTTCCCAATCGCTGAACATATTAAAGGTGACCGAGCCATTCCACCGGTTTTTTTTCATCGACAAAATAACTTTTTCATACGTATTCCGAACCCCTAAAAACACAACAGGAATGCTGAGTTCTTTCGACAGTTTAAGGATTTTCTGAAGCCAGATTTCAAATCCGTTTTCCTTTTCGGCCTGGGGAGGTACAAGTAAAACAATTCTTTTCAGGGTAACAAGTAATTTATCGATATGGCAGATAAACAGGTTTTTATCGACATTATTAATAATCGAATAGATTTTTTCACCAATCAGTTTTTCAATAATCCCGGCTTTTTTGGGCCAGCCTAACACAATAATATCTGCCATTATCTCCTTCGAAATACGGGCTATTCCGGTTGTGGCATTTAAATCGATAGTTGCAACCGGGTTTATTTTAATATCGGCAGCAGCACCTTGTTTTCTGAATTCTTCAAGTTTTTTGCGGGCTGCAATAATATTTAATTCTGCCTCGGCATTATTCGGAACCACCGATAAAACTGTCACAGGATTTGCAGATTTTTTGTCTTTCAGAAACAGGGTAAGTTCCACCAGTTTTTCAATATTCATAAGGTTAGCAATGGGAAGTAAAATAGTCTCGCTGTAATATAAATCCTTTTCAGTTTTTGACAGAACTTCAGCTTTTTCAGTTACTATTAATTTTTTCGCCGCTCTTTCGGTTGCAAGCGAGGCAATTACGCAGGTAATCAAAATCAGAATTACCGTGCCGTTCAGGATGTTCTCATCCAGTATTCCGGCTTTGTAACCGACAAGGATTACTGCAATGGTGGCTGCTGCATGCGAACTGCTTAATCCAAAAATAATCTGTCGTTGTGTCGATGAGTATTTAAACGAAAGCTGAGTGAAAAAAGCTGCCAGCCATTTACCGGCAATTGCCACAGCAGTTAAAACTGACGCAATGATTATTGCCCTCGGACCTTTAAATACAACACTGATGTCAACCAGCATGCCTACTGATATCAGGAAAAATGGTATGAAAAGCGAATTGCCAATAAATTCGATTCTGTTCATCAATGTCGATGATTGTGGAATCAATTGGTTAAGAGCCAATCCCGCTATGAACGCGCCGATAATTGGTTCCAATCCCGAAACCTGCGCCAGGAAGGCTGAAAAAAATACAACCGAAAGCACAAAAATATAATGGGCGTGTTTTTCGCTTTCCAGTTTTTGAAAAAACCAGCGTGTGATCCTGGGAATCAGATATAACATGATCAGTAAAAACAAAGCAATCGAAATACCCAGCCTCAGCCAAAACTGCTCATTCAGGCTTCCCTGGTTGTTTCCCATAATTATTGCCAGAATCATCAGCACTGCGGTATCTGTCAGAATGGTGCCACCCACAGTGACAGCAACTGCTTCATTTTTCGAAATTCCAAGCTTGCTGACAATGGGGTAAGCAATTAAGGTATGAGTCGAAAACATGCTGGCTACCAGTAAACTTGCATTGAAATTGTATCCTAAAAGATAATGGCAGACGGGAAAACCAATCGTTAAAGGCAGGATAAATGTAAAAAATCCAAACAGGATACTTTTGTTGCGGTTACTTTTAAATTCGTTCAGGTCAAGATCCAATCCGGCAATAAACATAATATACAATAAACCAATGGTGGAAAACAGATCGACAGCGCTGTTTTTTTCGAGAATATTCAATCCGAACGGACCAATAATTACTCCCGAAATAATTAATCCGATAATTCCGGGAAGATTCAGTTTTCGCAATAAAATGGGAGCTAAAAGAATAATTATGAGTATCAAAGAAAATACAAGAACCGGGTTTGTTAAAGGCAACTGAATTACATGGGCAATTTGTTCAAAAAAATCCTTCATAACTATTCGCTTAAATCTGAATTCTGTTCAAAGGGCTCTCCCAGTCAGAATCGGATATGCTAAAAGGTAAATATAGTAACAAAGGAAAGAATTACAAATTTGATGAGATAGTTGGGGAAAATAAAATTCAAATTCAGGTAATTCCGAAATTTATTTAAAAAGGATGACATCTTTCTTTTCTGAAACAGTACGATGTCATCCTTTTGTTTGGTTATTTCACCAGACTTTTCATCGGAACAAACAGTTTTTCATCCGTTCCCTTGCCGTTAAACCAGGTATCGGGATTCTGATTGCTTTCCACAACGAAATTATTGATATCGCTGAAATAACCTGCAATTTCAACTTTTTGCATCATGTTGTTCCCTTCGATGGTTAACCGGTGTGTCGGTGCGGTTGCCGGTTTCTGATCAACAAAACTGCAATCGCTTAAATTTACGATCTTGTTAAAGTACTGCACCACTTTTGCCGACGGAATATTACTGCAGTGCGGCTTTTAACACAATTTAACGGGCAAATTAAAATAGAAATCAGGTTTAAATTTCTTACAATTTAGTTTCCCGATTTTTAAAAAAAATTGGTTGTTTATTCTATTATGCGGAACAGGGTAACAGTAAATATGAATTTGTTCCGTAAAAATCTGAAATTCAATGCCTGCAGGTTTTTAACTCTCCGATTATTTTTCTGAAAATCTCAGCAAGTTATGCTTATTTCCATTTTTTTGTATATTCCTCCTTATAATCAAATCGATATCCCAATCCTAATGAAAACTGGTAGTTGGTTTTGGCAGTAGTTGAATAGGGGTCAAGAATTTGCGATGGACCCCAAAGAAATACCGGCTGAACCACGAATTTATTTTTAATAGGGAAATAACCTGAAACATAATAGAAATCGTTCAGGCTGTACCCAAATCTTAAATTCGTTCCATTGCGGCTTCCTAATCCTGAACCAACGCCAATCTGTTGTTTGAACCCTGGAAGTGCCGATGGAAAATTGTCGGCAAAGTGATAATCGGCATAAAACCATCGCCTCGGGCCAACACGTAAATAAAACTGCGGATAAAAGTTTACCAGTTTAGTTCCGCTTTCGGGGAAACCCGATCCGTCCTCATTTTTATTTTCATAAATAAAAGCAAGTTTTCCTGCATGTATTCCGGCTCCGGCGCCTCCCCAATTTGTTTCAAACGAAGCATAAGGATTAATATCAAAGATAGTATTATCCGATTCGTAATTATCTGAAATCCTTGTTTCGTGTTGTTCTCCGAAAATTCCGTTAAAGCCAAAATTAACCTGGTTATTTCCCTGTTGCCGGTTAAATTCAATTCCAGCTCCTGCAACATAATACTTTTGTTTGAAATATTCCGTGTTACTTACCCTGTCGCACCCTTCACCTCGTCCGATACTATAATAGTTATCGAAATTTCCCGATGCAAATCCAATTCTGATAGTTTTAAACTTTGTTGTCAATGTTGAATCATTTTTCTGAACGGGCATCGTTTGCGACATAAGAATAAAAGGCAGAATAAACATGGAAATATACTGCCAGCGATATCTTGAAAAACTAAATTGATTGATAATCTGAATAACCAGGATTACAGATGAAAAAGATAATACCGCGTAGATAAAAATAATTTCAGATAAAACAAACCAGCTTTTAAATCTGGCAAAAACAAACGTTAAAAACAACAATATAAAGAAGGTGTACATTGGTGATTCTTCGGTAGCAATACCTTCTTTAACCTTACTGAAACCATGTTCTCTTTTACGGATAATGTACAGCAGAATACATGCTGATGGAAGAATAACTATCTGAGTTGTCGTAAAAAACCAGATTTTTTCTCCCAGAAATGTGTGAGCCTGAATGTCGCGGAAAAATTCGGTTATAAACCTGACAATAAAAATCAGTGCAACAGAAAGCATCAGCAGATTACCCTGGATTCTCAAAGTCTTTCTGAACTTAAATAGTAAAAGTATTACTGCAATAAGCCCGGCAATTTCGTACAGTTGTACCGGGTGAACGGGTAAAGAAACAAAATCGGTGTATGAAATCAGATTTTCCTGAAATTGATGATAATGAGGCAGTGTATTTACAGGATAACTTACAGCCCACGGTAAATTTGAGATTTTTCCATGACAGCAGCCGGCGCCAAAACAACCGATTCTCATTATTGCAAGAGCCACAGGCAGAACAAATGCAAAGGAGTCGGAAATATTATGTTTAAACCTGAAAAGGTATTTACTGACGATGATTCCGGTACCTCCAAATATTAATGCACCGAGAAAAGATTGCTGGTGAATATCAGGAAGTTTATTCCCATCAATAAACGACATAAAATCGTGAGGAGGTAAATGAACAATTTTACTCCCGATAATAAAGAGCATGCGGATAAAAACAAGGATTAAAATCCATTTTATCAGTGGAAATTTTCTGAAAATGCCTTCTGCAATCAATATAACCAGTGCGAGCCAAAAAGATATGTTATAGAAAAATTCATACCATGGTCCGTTAATCGTTATAACAAAGTGTTCCATGACTTTTTGTTTTATTGTGATATTATGAAAGTTACGGATTCTTTTGATAAAAACCAGAGTTCAGTTCAATTTTATTAATATTAAACTGCCTTGACATTTCTTACTTTATCAGACTTAAATCACAAAAAAAACTTTAACCAAAAAGATCAAATTTGAAAAGTTTTAAAAGAGAAAATTGTTGTACCTCCGGGGAAAATTACTCAGTTCATTTTTTTTTGAAACCATTGTACACCAGGTATCCGACATATAACAAGCCTAATCCGAGCATGGCATAAGAAATCTCGTTATAATACAATTCAAGCTTTTCTTTCTGCGAATAGAAAAAATAACCAAGCAAAGCAAGAATAATATTCCATGCACCGGAACCAATGACGGTATATAAAATGAAGTTTTTCATGTTCATGCTTACCAGTCCTGCAGGTAGCGATATCAACTGGCGGATTCCGGGGACAAATCTTCCGATAAGGGTTGAAATATTCCCGTTTTTGCGGAAATAATTTTCAGCTTTTTCCACTGCAGCACGGTCAACAAGCATCATTCGGGCAATCCGCGTGTCGGCAAATTTAAGCAGCAGTTTTTGCCCCAGAAGTTTAGCAAAATAATAATTAAACAATGCCCCGATCAGTGCGCCAAAAGTTCCGAAGAAAACCACCAGGTAAACGTTCAGTTCTCCGTTGGCTGCTTTGTAAGCTGCCGGTGGAATTACAATTTCGGATGGGAATGGAATGAATGAACTTTCGATTGCCATTAACATTGTAATGGTCCAGTAATTCATGTGCGCCATGTACCAATCAACTATCTGAGTCATTAAATCTGCCATGTGTCTTAATTTTGATGCAAAACTAATTGATTTAAACATTTATGCAAGGGGTAGGTTATTTGCTGAAGGCAATCAGCATAATCTGTCAAATTGTATTTTGAAATTGAAATTGTTCAATGTATTTCTACTAACTGAATGGAATAATAAGGGTTGTTTTAAATGATAAACGATTGAACAGTTAAAAGAAAAATTTGACCTTAAAAAATTGAACGCGGATGACACTGATTTTGTCTGATAATCACTGAAAAAACAGCGAAAATCTATTGAATCTGTGTTATCAGTGTTCTATTGATTTACCATTCAAAATTCAGTTTTATGCTATCGACTTTTAGGCCAGATTCTGTATGATCAGATTTTTACAATACACGAATCGGGCAGCCAGCCTTCATTACCGTCAACAAGTTTAATCTCTTTCCAGGTGCTTACACTGTCGGTGATCTGGACTTTCAGACCCTCGTAAATCAGAAACAGGTCGGTGCCGGTCTTCGACGGGGAACTTTTCACTGTGACCCGCGGACAGAATACAATTGCCTGGTTTCGCTGATCGATTTTCTTTTTTTGCTGAGCTGAAAACGAAAAGGTAAATCCCGAAAGAATGAGGACTATTATCCCGGAAATAAATGAAATCCGCCGAACCATTACTATTCTGCTGAAAATAAACAATCCGGTTAGTACAAGAAACAAGATGAATGAAAAAATGCTGATGTAGGCCCATTTATCTGAAGAATGCATGTTGATCACCGAAGTTCGCCAGCGGAGGAAGAAGGGCAGTGGAAGCGGTTCGATGCTTGTAACCACCGACTGGTTGGCCAGTTTCAGGTTAAAATCAATGTTTTCGTCGTTTGGAGACAGAATTTTTGCCCGTTCGTAATTTAAAATGGCTTTGTTTATATTTTTTGTTTTGTAATATGCATTCCCCAGATTGAAGTATAACCTGGCTGATGATTGACCGGAAGCCAGAATCTGCTCATAATTCGAGATTGCCTGCTGGTATTCGCCGGTAGTGTAATAAGCATTTGCTTTTTCCCAGAGTTGTGCACTGTTGACCTGAGCATTTGATCTCAAAACAAAAACAGAGACAAACACCAATAAAATCACTTTTATAAAAATTCCTTTCATCGTACCTTTTTCCTCAAATCTCAAAATCAATATCCAACCTCAATTTTTACTATCCTGTATCCAGTATCAATTATCGTAACTCAACTTCTATCTCAGTACTCAATACTATGTACTCAGTACTAACAAAATCTATCGTTTTATCTGTTTCTCCATTTGTTCCATCGTTGTTTCGGCTTTGCTGTAAATCTCACTGCGGGCTTCGGAGCCGCCGGCAGGAGCATACCTTGCAAATTCGCAATGATCAACTACGGCAATAAAATCGTCGATTACATTCTGGCTTACATTCTTTTTCTGTAATCCGGCAACAGCAGTTTCACGGTTCATGTCTGCCGTCGGGATACCGAGTTTATCGCTCAGATAACCTTCAAAAGCTTTTAATATCGATTCGTGAAATGCTTCGTCATTATTTTGTTTCATAAATGCAGCGGCAGCTTTTAAACGTTTTTGAGCCACTTTGTTGGCCTTCTTGTTCCGCATCAAAGCAATGTTCGCATTTTCGCGGGCCTTTTTCCTGTAAATAAAGAACAACGTTAAGAAAATGAACGCACTCCCAATATAAAAAAGATAGAACAGAGCAGAGCCAAAGAGAGTGTAACCGGTTTTTTTCAGTCCGGGGTCACCCTGCTCAATGTAGCGGATATCCTGTCCGAGCATCTGGACATCTTCTTTTCTCAACGATCCCACAACAGTTGCATTCTGATCGCCTGTACCTTTTTTGACCTTCAGATCATATTCGCTTGTCGATTTTGTTTCGTACGCACCGGTAGCCGGGTTAAAATAGGTGAACGGAATTGCCGGTATTTTATATTCACCTTCGAACCTTGGCTGGAAAAGGTATTCAATTGTTTTTGTACCCGAAACTCCGTTGCCTGTAACCGAAACATTGTCGTTTGTTTTCGGATCATATATTTCAAAATCGGAAGGAAGCTGCAGTTTCGGTGTATTCACAAGCCGTACGTTTCCGGTTCCGGTGATTGTAATTTTTAAAGTCACTGCGTCGTTGGTGGTAACTTCCTGGCTGCTGATCTCCGAAGCAATGCTGAAATTACCGACTCCACCCATGAAATCGGCGGGTGCCCGCGGCAGGTCTCTTACAGTCACTGAAACCGGTTTGCTTGTAATTGAAGCTTTTACAGTTCGGAAACTATTAAAGAAATCGTCGAAGAAACTCCGCTGTTTAACCTGTTGCTGAACAAGGAGCGACATGTTAAACGGTTGAATGGTAAGTTTCCCGACCTGCTGAGGAAACAATATGGTTTTTTTGAGAATTCCAACCTGGTAAATCTTGTTATCGTAAACTTCGCGTGTGAAATTGACCTGTTGCGGAATTTCAACATCCTGGGTGTAAAAACCTTCGTAAGTGGGCAGGTTTACTTCGTCGAATCCTGCAACCGGAATATTCGGGTTAACATATAATTTCACCGTTGCAACAATTTGTTCTCCTTTAAAAACATTTTGTTTGTTCAGATCAATCCTTACAAAAAGATTGTCGCTGCCTAATTCGACATTTTGCGTTGAACCCTGAGTCTGACCGCCGCCACCTCCACCACCCTGAGGTTGTGCGGGTTTCGATTGTGCTTTGACAACCTGAATTGTCAATGTGTTCGATTCGAATATTTTACCTCCGACCTCAATCGATGCCGGACGGATTTCGAAAGATCCCTCCTGTTTTGCCCTTAAAATATAGGTGAATCCATAAACCACTTCCTGTGTGGTCTGCCCGTTGATGGTTGACATGCTGATCTGCTGGCTTGTGCTGGGCCCCATTAAAATATCGAAGTTATTTTCCAGTCCGGGTGGCAAAACCAGGTTGCTTCCTTTTTCGTTCAATGTTAAACTCAGCCTGAACTGCTGACCGACTTCAACCGCTGCCGGTGCAGACATTACAAGCCTTGTTTGTGTGGCCTGCACAGAAACCACACTAAAAAGCAACAGAATATATGCGACAAAATATTTAATCATTTTTCCTGCGGGTGCAAAAATACTTTTTGTTTAACTGTCTTTCAAATTTTTTAAAAAAACTAATTGTCAAATTCTTATTTAAAAGAGTTGCGTCGTATTCAACTTAAAATTCAATTTCAGGTATCCACAATCAAGTATCAAGTATCCAATATCCGGTGTACATTATCTAAAAGTTTACCATTCCTTTTCAGTTCTGGACCGTCGGGCAATTGCTGCCTTTTCTTTTTTTACCTTGTCCTGAATTTTACGTTCATCATTTTGTAAAACCTGAAGTAACTGTTCGGCATTTTCCTTCGATATTTTATTCTGAGCCTGTTGC
>JBBIPU010000107.1:0-14596 GCA_037442685.1 Draconibacterium sp.
AAAAAGAAAAAGTTCTGGTTCGATTCGGTGATTTTCTGGATGTTGTCAGCCAGTGCCAGCGCCAGCGAAAGAGCTGCCTGGAAAGTTTGTCCGCCCGAAAGCGTTTTTACGTTGCGCACTTTGCCACCATTCATAAAATCCCGTACCTGGAAATTGTTGTCTTCCGTAATTTCCAGGCTCAGTTTCTGGCGGGTGAGTTTAAAAAACCTGTCGTTGGCGGCATTACAAAGGTTTTGAAGGTAAACCGACGAAATGTAATTCACAAAACCACTGGCTTTAAACAACGATTTCATGGTTTTGATATTTTCTGCGCGAAGTTGAAGTTTCTCCAGCTCTTTCTGCAATTGTGCCTGTGTTTCCAGCGATTTTTGCAGGTCGGAGAGTGATTTTTCAGTAATTCCCAGATCACGGTTGAGCTGGTCAAGGGTAATTTTATCTTTGGTTAAATGTTCCTGAATTTGCCGGAGAATTTCTGCATCGTATTTCCGCTCACCGATTTCTTTGGACAGTTGTTCCGACTGGTTTTGTAAAAGTGCCAGATCCTGTCTGAATATTGCAACTTTCTGTTTCTCAGCCGTAATGTTCAATTTCAGACCAAGAATTTGAAGAACGGTTTCTGTGGTTTTGAATTCTGATGCAACCAGTTCATTTTCAAATTTCTTTTGCCAGTTTTCCAGGTCCGATTTCTCCCGGGTAAGCTGCTGTTGGCCTGCGGCAATACTTCCATTCAGGATATCTTTGCTTTTCCGGAGTTCCATTAATTTGTCATTCAGAATATTATACTGCTTTTCAAGTTCGGAATACCGCCGGAGCAGACTGTTTTTTTCACTCTCTATTTCTGTTTTTTGTCTGGCTGAATAGGCTTCCGGATCGACAAAATGGATTTGCGAAACCAGAACCTGTTTTTCGGTTTCAAGAGCACCGGCCTCGGTTCTGATTTTTTCAATCTCGCGCTGGTATTTTTCCTTGTTCTGGATTTCCTTCTCGTATTTTTCGGTTGTTTCGATCTTTTGTTTTTCCAGTTGTTCCACCATTTTTTTTAGCGATTCAGCGAGATAAAAAGCCTCATTTACAGCGTCAATCGTTTTGAAGTTTTCCCATTGAAACAGTTTTTCGTGTGTCTTTTTTCTGTTTTCAACCTCAGCATTTCGCTGATAAATACCGGACAACTGTTTTTCGGTGAGCAAAAGAAGGTTGTTCAGTTCCGATAATTTCCGGCTGATTTTTTCGCCAACCAGCACTTCCCTTTCCAGGGTTTGCTTTTTATTTTCAGCAACCTTGAGATTTTCGGCGACATCCGCCACTTTCAATAAATTCGGGTGATGCAGCGAACCGCAAACCGGACAGGCTTCTCCTTCCTGCAAGCCAACTGCAAACGACTCTAATTTTTGCTGAACTTTGAAATGCTGGATTTCACCTTCAGTTTCAGCAATTTGCTGTTTTAACCGGTCTTCTTTTTCTTTCAGAAACAAGGTGACTTCTGCAAACCCCTTTTCTCCTTCAAAATCTGTAAAATAATCGCTGTCAAAAAGTTTCAGGAATTCATTTTGCGTTCCGGCCAATTCCGCTTTTGTCTTATCTGATTCGGTTTCAATGGTTGCTAACTGCTGAAAAAACCCCGATTGAATTTCGTGCCAGCTTCGGGCATCGGACAAAACTTTCATGTCGGGTTGAGCCTCTTTTTTAGTTTTCAGACTGATATCCAGCGCCTCTTTTTCCTGCTTCAGAATTTCAATATTTTGAATGTTTTTCTGAATAAAAGCTTCTCCATTTTTCAAACGTGAACCGGCTGCTTCGATCAGTTGCCTGAGCTCTGCGAGGCGGATCAATTTGTCAAGTTCTTCAGCTTTCTGGCGCAGTTTTTCGCGGTTTTCGTATTCAGGTTTTATTGTACTGAATTGCACTTCCATAACCGAAATTTGTTCCCCGGCCTGTTTCAGGTTTTTGATTTCCTCTGTAATTTTCTTATCCAGCAACAAAATCTTCTGAGAAGTAGAATTTACACTGTCAAGAACCGGTTTGAAATGGATAAGGCAATATTCAAAATCAGTGATTTTCTTTTCAAGCAGCTCAATTTCATTAAGTTCTGAGGAAAGTTGAACCAGCTTTTTCTCTGTTTCATTTTTCCGGGCAAACAAATCTTTAATCTGTTTCAGCTCTGTTTCCTGCTTTTGGTTTTCACTGATTTTCAGGTTGAGTTGCCCGATTTCGTTTTTCAGTTCCTCCAGTTTTAGTTTGAAAATGTTTACCTGCTCCGGATCAAGAATGCCCAACTGCTGCAACTGACCCTGCAAATTCTGAATCAACGCATTGTTTTTCGATTCTAAAACTGAAACCTTGTTGTCAAGTTCAAATTTTTCGAGATTGAAAAGCTCCTTCATCATCCGGGTTCTCTCAGTATTTCCCAATTGCAGAAATTCCTGAAACTGACCCTGCGGGATTATGATCGTACGTTTGAAGTTGCTGTAACTTAACCCGATTACATCTTTTAGTGATTCAACTTCGATTGGAATCCAGACGCTCTCTTCTTTTTTTAAAGCCGAGCGTTCCATCTTGTTTATATCTTCAAATTTGCGACTGTTTCGCCTTCCCTTAACAATAGCGCGGTACCTGGTCTGATTTTTTCCGGTTTCAAACTCAAAATCGATGAGTAAATCGTTCGATTTCAGGTTCATCATGTTGTATCCACGACCATCGCGTGAGTTTAGGCGGTCGATTTCACCATACAAAGCAAAAGTAATGGCTTCGAGCACCGACGATTTCCCGCTGCCCACTGCACCAAAAATTCCGAAAAGCCCGGCACCAGTGAGTTTGCTGAAGTCGATGATTTGCTGCTCCTGGTAAGAGTAAAGTCCTTGAATAGTAAGTTTTATAGGTATCATATTTAATTATTTACCACAGATTGCTCAGATTTTCACAGATTCATTTTAATCTGTGTTCATCAGTGAAATCTGTGGTGTATCATTTACATCACAAATCTGTTTATGCCTTTTTTCATGTCAGTTACATTGAAATTCAACAAGAGCCCAAGACTCATTTCTGATAATTTCAGGTAAGTCATGATTTGGGCTTTGTGAATGGATTCGATGGCAGCAACCGATTTTAATTCAACAATTATCGAATCTTCAACCAGTAAATCAATCCGGTATCCGGCATCCAGTTTAATCTCGTCGTAAATAACCGGCAAAGGTTTTTGTCTTTCAACTTTAAATCCTCTTTTTATTAGTTCGTATTCAAGACAAACCTCGTAAGTTGATTCCAGCAAGCCCGGACCCAATTCGGAATGCACCTGGTAAGCCGCGCCAATTATTTCGTAACTGAGTGAATTTAAGTATTCCACCATTGTATTTTTGTTTTTGTTTACCACAGATTGCTCAGATTTTCACAGATTCATTTTAATCTGTGTTCATCAGTGAAATCTGTGGTGTATCATTTACATCACAAATCTGTTTATGCCTTTTTTCATGTCAGTTACATTGAAATTCAACAAGAGCCCAAGACTCATTTCTGATAATTTCAGGTAAGTCATGATTTGGGCTTTGTGAATGGATTCGATGGCAGCAACCGATTTTAATTCAACAATTATCGAATCTTCAACCAGTAAATCAATCCGGTATCCGGCATCCAGTTTAATCTCGTCGTAAATAACCGGCAAAGGTTTTTGTCTTTCAACTTTAAATCCTCTTTTTATTAGTTCGTATTCAAGACAAACCTCGTAAGTTGATTCCAGCAAGCCCGGACCCAATTCGGAATGCACCTGGTAAGCCGCGCCAATTATTTCGTAACTGAGTGAATTTAAGTATTCCACCATTGTATTTTTGTTTTTGTTTACCACAGATTGCTCAGATTTTCACAGATTGTTGTCATTTATTTTTAGTATTCCTGAAAGGTTTTAATCTGTGTCCATCCATGTAATCTGTGGTGAATTATTCTTCATCTGCTAAAATCTCGGTAAATAACTGCATGATTTCATTGTTTGGTTCCAGCCCCTTTGCAAACTGAAAATACTCCCGAAACAGTGCATCCATGTTTTTTCCCGGGTCGATTGTTTTTCTGCTCAGATTTTCTGCAATACCGGTGCTTTTAACTTCCGGAATCAGCGCCACAATTCCATCGTGCACAGCATTTAGCTGTTTTCTTTCGGCAGCAGTCAGAAAGTTTTCGGTTGCCAGAGTCAGTTCAACTAAACTGTTTTGGTTTTGCTGAAACCATTCGATAGCAGCCTCAACGCCTTCGGCACGGTAACGAAGCAGTTTTTTGCCTGATTTGAGTTCAACTGGAGTGACGATTGCCTTTTCTCCGGGTTCAACATCGGCTAAAAGCACAAATTTTTCCTGTCCGGCTTCGGCAAAACTGTACGAAAGCGGACTGCCGCTGTACCAGGCATTTCCGCCGGGCGAATGCATCCGGTGAAGATGCCCGAGCGCAGAGAACTGAATATTTCCGGGGATGTTTTTTGTGTAAACGGCCTGAACGCCACCCACATGCAATACCGGTTTTTCATCTTCAGGTTCATCGGGCATTTCGCCGCCTTCTTCCACCACAAAAAGATGGCTGACCAGAATATTCACGCCTTTTTCATCGCAATGGTTTGTTGCCAGTTCTCCCCATTTTTGTTGCAACAGGTTTCTCAACTCCTCCTCAGTGTTTTCATCTCCCAGAAAGGTTTTAAACCGCAGTGCGTTTGCATAAGGAGTAAGTAAAATTCTTAAAGGAACAGGATTTTCGGGCAGACTGATTTCGATAAAACCTTCTTCCGACCGCAAAATCTTTAACCCTGTTTCGAGTTCGAAAGCCGGAACAATTGTTCCCGGGTACCCCGCGAAAATAATTCCGCATTCGCGGGCCAGAGGATCGGGAGCTTCAATCCGGTCAGGCGAATCGTGGTTGCCGGCAATGGCAATCACGGGTCGTTTCCCGCCGTTGGCAAGCTTTTTCAATGTCTTGTAAAACAAATCAATTGCTTCGGTGGGCGGATTGAAAGTGTCGAACAAATCGCCGGCAACAAGCACTGCATCCACGTTTTCGTGGTCGGCTATTTCGCAGATTTCATTCATTACAGCCTGCTGTTCATCAAAACGTGGAAAATCGTCGAGGCGTTTGCCAAGGTGCCAGTCGGAAGTATGCAAAATTTTCATTAGGAAAAATGGTATTAATTATCAGGTAAAAGATCAATCAAGGGGATGGAGATTCTATTTAAAGTTTGAAATCAGCGAACGGTTTTATCTTCAGGAATTCCGAGACTTTTGTACAGGTTCTTCCGTCCTGCCTTGTCTTTATCGAGAATTGCCTGTGCAAATTGTGCAACCTGTTTTGCTACCTTGCGCGGAACGACTACAACCCCGTCTCCGTCGGCAACAACCACATCGCCGGGGCAAACCAGAACACCACCGATCACAACCGGCCTGTTAACAGATTCAAGCTCATTTCTTCCGGGTCTGATTCCCCGTCCTTTTTTACGCAGATAAACCGGGACTTTTTCAATTGCAATTTCATCCGTGTCGCGCGATCCGGCGTCGGTTACCACACCCACTGCACCTGCTTTTACCCAGGCGAGAATGTTATTCGAACCAATTGAACCAATGTCTTTGTCTTCAACATCATCGATTACAACCACCGAGCCTTTCTGAATTGCATCGGCAAATGCTTCGTTTGAATAAGTTGAATAAAAATGTCCTTCCCACGCTGCAAAATCTTCACCCGGATTTGGCCTGTCGGGGCGCTGTGTCGGAACGTAACGCGCAGTGACTGCAATTCCGCGGATAATGTGAGAAAGATTTTCCCTGTCAACCCAGTCAGGGTGTATTACCGGATCAACAAGCCCGGTATTTGGCAGTCCTACCATGTCTAATCCATCTGAAACATCGGCTACCCTGAGCTTTTCGTACAACTTCAGTATTTCTGCATTCTCTTCTGCTGAATAGGTTTGGGTTTCAATAAAATTAACTCCTTTGGAAACTGAACTGGTTTGTGCAAAAGTCGAAAAGCCCGGAAAACAGGCAAAGACTGCACAGAATAAAAATTTCTTCATATCGTTTCATTTAATTGGTTCAACTCTGGTAAATGTATAAAAAAGTTGCATTTGGCAGTTTTGTTACCTTGATTTTTAACCCGGTGGAAACGGAAATGACTACTGAACAGTTCAGGACACAGAACTTACAAATTGTTGCAGGTCAATTTGCCAACGGGTACGTTCAGCAAATGTTTCTTTAAAAAAGCTATCTTTGATTTCTGTATTAAAACTTATATTTTATGATACAAAGACATGAAAAACAATTATTAAAACTTCTCCGGTTTTCGATCTGTGCTGTTATTCTGATGTTTACAATGAATATAGTAACTGCATCAGAAATAAGCTGGCCGAAAATTATCAAAGCACCAAACGGTGAAATCACGGTTTATCAACCACAACCTGAAACGCTTGATGGAACAACTTTGTCGGGGAGAGCAGCAGTTTCAATCAAATCAAAAGATTCCAAACGACCCACTTTCGGAGCAATCTGGATAACCTGCACACTGGAAGTTGATCGTGATACAAGAATTGCTGTTTTGAAAGACATTAAAATCCCGAATATCCGTTTTTCTGATGATATCGATTCTGCAGTAATCGTTAAAATCACAAAAATGATTGAGGAAGAAATGCCAAAATGGAACCTTGAAGGATCTATGGACGACATAATTACAACTCTTGAATCTGCCAATGTTGCTTCGGAAAGCAAGTTTAAAAATGATCCCCCGGAAATTATTGTTGCTTACAAACCTTCGATTTTGGTTTTCATTGACGGCGAACCGGTAATGAAAAAAATGGAAGGAAATGATTTTCAACGTATTGAAAATTCTCCGTTTTTCATCATTTACGACACAAAGAAAAAGGAATATTATATTTATTCTGAAACTCACTGGGTAACTTCCGAAAATTTGAAAGGGCCGTGGGTAATGCTGAAAAAAGAGTCGTCAACCCTTAAAAAACTGCGTGAAGAAATACTAAAAGCAAATCCGCCTGCCGATCCTTCTGAAAAAGAACCGCCGGCAACTATTCCCGATGTGATTGTCAGAACGAAGCCGGCTGAGCTGATTGCCTTTGATGGAGAGCCGAAATTCAAACCTATTGAAAACACCAATCTGCTTTTTGTTGAAAACACTGGCGACAATGTTTTTATGGATATAAAAAGCCAGAATTACTATATTCTGGTTTCTGGACGCTGGTATTCTTCAAAAGAAATGAATGGGCCGTGGACGTTCACGGAAGCCGATAAATTACCCGAAGATTTTGCAAAAATTCCTGAAGGCTCAGAAAAGGATGCGGTGCTTGCCAGTGTTGCCGGAACAAATGCTGCGAGGGATGCGGTGCTTGATGCGCAGATCCCGCAGACTGCCGAAGTTGACAGGAAAACTGCCACGGTTAAAGTTGAATACGACGGGGAACCAAAGTTTGAAAAAGTTGACGGGACTTCGATGCTTTATGCGGTAAACTCGCCCCAAACCGTTTTAAAAGTTGGTAATAAATACTATTGTGTCGATAACGCAATCTGGTTTGTTTCAGATTCACCGAAAGGGCCCTGGCAGGTTTCTGACACACGACCTGAAGAAGTAAAGGATATTGAACCATCGAGCTCGGTTTACAATGTGAAGTACGTGTACATTTACGATTCAACGCCCGATGTGGTTTATGTAGGTTACACACCGGGTTACTACGGGAGTTATGTTTATGGCCCGACCGTTATTTACGGCACCGGCTGGCCATATTATCCCTGGTATGGCATGTATTACTATCCGCGCCCTGTAACTTGGGGATTCAGTATGAGTTACAATCCCTGGACAGGATGGGGAATTGGGTTCGGTTTCTCGTACGGGCCGGTTCACATGAGTTTTGGAGGATTCTACGGGGGATATTACGGTGGCTACTGGGGATGCGGGGCATATCATCCGCCCTATTATCCCCCGCATCATCCGCCTTATTACGGTGGCGGGTACCCGGGTTACGGTGGCCATCCTCCGGGACAGGGGAGTGGAAATCGTCCCGGTTATGGCGGTGGAAACCGTCCAGGTGAAGGTGGTGGCAACAGGCCTTCAACATTGCCTTCGACGGGTACCGGAAACAGGGGCGGCAATATTTATGGGAATAACCGCGCAGGTGTCAATCCGAATATTTCGAATAGGCCGACTGCCGGAACATCTGATGTAAGTAAGGGAAACAGGTCATCACAAAGAAATGCAAACAATATTTATACTGATAAAAGCGGAAATGTTTACAAGAAAACTGACAAAGGCTGGGAAAGCAGACAAGGAAATGACTGGAAATCGGCGGACAAATCTCCGACACGTTCAGCAAAAGCTGAGTCAGGTTATTCGAACCGTTCGAATACAGGAAATGCAACAAACCGGGCAAATACCGGAACTTCGGTAAACAGGCCTTCAACCCAGTCATCGTACAACCGTAGTGAACTTGACCGTCAGGCAACAAATAGAAACCGGGGAACAACCAGGACAAATAATTTTAACAGCTATTCAGGCGGTTCAAGAGGTGGTTTCAGCGGAGGTTCGCGGGGTGGCGGTATGAGAGGTGGCGGAAGACGCTGATATAATTTATTGAAACAATAAATAAGAGAGTGGGGAGAAAAAATTCCTCACTCTTTTTTTAACTATTGAAAATAAGGATAATTGTATTATTTATTTCACCCGATCCCTTATTCAGAAAGCCTTTGACGAACAATCCACTTGTTTTTGAGTTTTATATGGAAACTTAAATTTGAATTATGAATGCAATTGATTTTAAAATGTGGGGGAGAGCTTTGAAAACCATTCCAAGGATTTCGAAAGACGAGTGGCTGAGGATTGACATCGTATCAAAGTGGCTGATTGCCACCCGATCGGCGGTTTTTATCATGACTGTGATTGCCGGTGCTGTTGGTGGAATTCTGGCCTGGTACAACGGCAGTTTTAACGGGCTGAATTTTCTGGTTGCAATCATCGGGCTGGTGTTTGCGCATGCCTCCAACAATCTTTTAAACGACCTTGTCGATTCGAGAAAAGGCATAGATAAGGGAAACTACTACCGTTCGTTGTATGGACCACAAACGGTTGAGCACGGTTTACTTTCAACTGCCGGAATTTACGGTTACATTGGTTTTTCAATCCTGGTGGCTGTTCTTTGCGGTATTTTTCTTATTTCGCGAACTGATGCAGGTACGCTGTATCTGATGCTTGCCGGTCTGTTTTTTCTGTTCTTTTACACGTGGCCGCTGAAATATTTCGGACTGGGGGAAATCACCGTAGCGCTGGTTTGGGGCCCGTTGATGGTTGGAGGTACGTATTATGTTACTTCAGGTGGAGACTGGAGTTGGACGGCTGCCGTTGTGGGTATTATTTACGCACTTGGACCTACATCTGTGTTATTTGGAAAACATACCGATAAACTGAAGGAAGACAAAGTAAAACGGGTTTTTACATTGCCTGTGATTTTAGGTGAGAAAAATTCGAGATGGTCAACCATTTTTATGTGGGTGGCACAATATTTTCTGGTGGGCTGGCTTGTTTACATTGGCTCACTGGGTTATGCAATGACCATTGTTCTGTTTGCCATTCCAAAATTAATTCAGGTTGCAAAAGTATTTTCAAAACCACGTCCGGAATCGGAGCCCGAAACATTGGAAAAAGGAGTCTGGCCGCTTTATTTATCGGCAAATGCATTTATGTATAACAAAAGATTTGGACTATTATTTTTACTCGGATTAATGATTGATCTGATGGTCACAAAATCAGGGATTTTATAAACTTTGAGGCTGACCATAAAGTAAACTTTCATAGTTTTTTGTCATGTTGAGCGTAGTCGAAACATCTGTATTTCAATGGAATAGATTTTTCTACCGATAAAATCGGGATCGAAATGACAATCTAAAGAAACTTTTTGGTCAGCCTCCGCTTTGCACTACTCTCTGAGAAAGAACGGCAGAAATTTGAAATCTGGCATATTCAGGAAGTAACAAAACTGATTTTGTTACGTCATACCTGAAATTAAAACTTTAAGCCATGAAAATATTTTTACCATTCTTTTTTCTTATCCTTCTCACACTGACTTCATGCGATTACAATCCGGGTGTTTCAGAGGCATTTACCAAATACAGGTTCAAAGAGGGAGTGACCACAATCACTATTCCGGGATGGGCAATCAGACTGGCGACAAATTTCGGGGATTTGAAAGACAGCGAGCGTGAATTTCTGTCGGGTATCGACAAAGTGAGGGTGCTTGTTGTTGAAAACGAAGAATTAAACAGCCGGATTAACCTGCACCGGGAGTTCAGTGAAAGGATCAATAAAAACAACGATTTTGATGAGTTGATGACGGTTCGCGATAAAAATGAAGATGTTACAATCTTTGGAAAAATGGACAACGATGTCATTTCAGAAATGGTGGTTCTGGTTGGAGGAGATGATAATGCACTCGTTTACCTGCGTGGAGAAATTAATCCAAAACTGCTCAACGATCTGGTAAATAAGAAAGAAACAGATAATCTGCTTAGTTTCAAATTTTAGGAAACAAGTATTTTCTGAATTTCCATTATTTTACTTTGTGGAAATATGTTTTTCTTTTTTTGGAAATATTACCGAAAGAAGAATACTTCCTGTCATTATAAATGCAATAAAATAAAGCGAATATTCAGGTTGATATCCGAATGATTCAAGTTTACTGTGCAACAAAAGTTTAATCCCTACAAATGCAAGCAGCACAGCCACTCCCGGTTTCAGGAAACGGAATTTATTGACAAGGTTGGCAACCAGGAAGAACAGTGAACGAAGTCCAAGAATTGCAAAAATGTTCGAAAAGAAAACAATAAACGGATCACGCGAAACGGCAAAAACTGCCGGAATTGAGTCGAATGCAAAAATCAGATCCGAAAATTCGATCATAATCAATACAAGAAATAAAGGCGTAAAAAATAGTTTTCCGTTGTTGCGGAACCAGAATCTGTCTTTGGAGTATTCAGGATAAACATTTATGTGGTTGCTTACATATCTGATCAACCATGAATCTTTCGGATCAGTTCCTTTCTTTTCTTTTTCAAACAAAATTTTAAATCCCTGGAACAACAGGAAAGCGCCAAAAATCAACAATACCCATTCAAACTTCTGAATAATTGCCACGCCTGCAAAAATGAAGGCAAAACGAAGAACAATTGCGCCAAGAATTCCCCAGAATAACACTTTCTTGTAATCTTTATGAGGTACTGAAAAACCCTGCAGAATCATCAGCATTACAAAAATATTGTCAACCGAAAGTGTTTTTTCAATGAAATAACCCGAGATATAATTGATTGCCTGCGATTTTTTGTATTCAAGCAACATGTTTTCGTAGCCACTGGTTTTAAATTGAAGATACGGATTGTACTTATTTGCTATTTCGAGTAGTTTTTCTTCTGAATTGATACCGTGGAGAATATGACCGAAATAATACAAAACAAGATAAAACGAAATACCAAGGGTAATCCAGATAATGCTCCAGACAAGCGCTTCACGGGTTGAAATAACATGAACATTACGGCCAACAAGAACCAGATCGACCATTAAAATGACGATAATGAAAACAAGAAAGACAGTGGTTGAAATGATTTCAATTCCCATAATTTTTTACTATCAGATTTGAGTTACACCTCCCGAAACTATGAATTTCATTGCTTCCGCCGGTGAGATATTAATTTTTGTAATACGTTCTGTCGGAACCAGATAAAGTTCGCCTGAAAAATTATATGAATGAGGAAAATATACAGCCGAAAGTTCACTGTTACCAATTTCTTCCATCATATCGCGGGTTACAAAACCAAGTTTCCAAAGTTCATTTTCCTTGTTAAACAACACTTTAACCGGTACATTGAACTTCTTCTCCTTACCAACAAATGCCTTGAAGAAGTCGTTAATAGAAGTGTATAACAGGTTAAGCACAGGGATTTTTTCCATCAGTTTCTGAATCGCTTTTTTGAAAGGATTAATCAGCGCAGTTTCTCCGATTAAACCAAGCAGGGTCAGAAAAATAAACAAAATCAGGATTCCAAGCCCCGGAATGTTGAAACCGATCACTGAATCGATGTTTTTTGTGATCCAACCGTCAAGCGTAATAAACATCGAATAAATGATGTAAATTACGATGGCAACCGGGGCAACCAGCAACACTCCCTGAAGGAAATATTGTGTTATTCTTTTCATCATATAAAAACGATTAAAATATGTTTATTAAAACTGACAGTTTCAAAGTATGTTCAGAAGATTTGAAAATATTTATTGTAACTGTTCTTTTAAAAAGTCTGTCATCCTTGTGTAAAGGTGCATTGTTGTGTTCCCCCCGCGAATTCCATGATTCCGGTTGGTGTATATTGCCATGTCGAACTGAACACCGGCCTGCACCATTCTTTCTGTGAATTCGAAGGTGTTCTGTGCGTGTACGTTATCGTCGGCTGAACCATGTATGATCAGCAACCGCCCTTTGATATCGCCGGCGTGGGAGAGGGGGGCATTCTCATCGTAACCCTGCGCATTTTCTTCCGGAGTCCGCATGTAACGTTCGGTATAAACCGAATCGTAAAAACGGTAACTGGTCACCGGGGCAACCGAAATTCCTGCTTTGAAAAGTTCTCCTCCTTTTTCCATGGTGAGCAGAACCATAAAACCACCGTAACTCCAGCCGAAAATTGCAATGTTGTTTTTATCGGCAAACGATTGTTTCCCGATGTATTTTGCAACTTCCACCATGTCGTCCGATTCGTATCTGCCCAACTGCAGGTAGGTTATTTTTCTGAAATCCTCGCCACGTGCGGCAGTTCCACGCGGATCAACACAAACCACAAGAAACCCTTCCTGTGCAAGGTAATTTTCCCAGCCAATTCCGCGTCCCCAGTTATCGGCCACACTTTGCGAATTTGGCCCGCTGTACTGTGTCATTACAACCGGGTATTTTTTCGAAGCATCAAATCCGGCAGGTTTAATCATGTACCCGTTCAACTCAACTCCCTGCGAAGTGGTGAAGTTGAAAAACTCTTTTTGCGGCACTGCCATAACAGTAATGGTATTCTGCAAAAAAGTGTTGTCCTGAAGTACCTTTATCTGAGTTCCTTTTATATCGTGCAGAGTGATTTGCAACGGAGTTTTGCTGTCACTGAAATAATTGAAGTAATAGTTGAAATTCTTACTGAAAATCGCATCATTTGTACCTTGCCGGGTTGAGATTTTCCCTTTCTTTTTCCCATCCTGACTGACAAAATAAATTTCGCGGCGAAGAGGCGATTCAGCGGCTGCCTGGTAATAGAATATTTTCCTGACATTGTCGTACCCGTAATATCTGGTAACATCGAATTTGCCATTGGTAAGTTGTGCAATCTGAAAACCGTTGCTGTCGTACAAATACAGGTGCGACCATCCATCGCGTTCACTGTTGACAATAAATTTGCCATCTTCAAGATAAACCATGTTTTCAAGGAAATTTTCGTCGATGTAACGTTTGTTTTTCTCGGTGAAAACCAGTCGCGAATCACCTGTGTAAGGATTGGCATACAAAACATCGAGATTGTTCTGAAACCTGTTTAATCTCATCACTACAAGGTTGTTTGCATCGGGGGTCCAGTTCAGGCGCGGAATGTAAATATCTTTGTTTTCACCAATATCGACCGGCATGTTTGTTTTCGACCGAAGTTCGTGCACCAGAACCGTTATTTCTGAATTCTTTTCACCTGCTTTGGGATATTTAAAAGTTTCTTCTCCAGGGTAAATACTGTATTTTTCGAAACGCGGACTTTCGCCTGCATAAACCGGCATAGTAAAATCGGGAACCTTGCTTTCGTCGAAACGCACAAATGCCAGAAATTTGCTGTCGGGCGACCACCACATTGCCTTGTTGTACCCAAACTCTTCTTCGTAAACCCAGTCAGGAATTCCGTTGATTGTTTTATTTTTTTCACCGTCGTAAGTGACCTGGTTTTCTGTGCCGAACTTCAGACTTTTAATAAAAACATTGTTGTTGCAGACAAATGCAACCCGTTCACCATCGGGTGAAAAAGTAGGAACCTGCTGGGGCCCTTTTTCCGAGAGTGCGATAAATTCTTCGGTTACAAAGTTCCAGATGTAACAGGTGGCTGTAAACGAATGACGGTAAATGGGTTTGATATCGGTTGTAAGCAATACTTTTGTTTCGTCGCTGCTGAATTCGTAATTGCTGAATTTCGAAATTGGTGCATCTTTAATTTTTGTGATATCGAAAACAACTTCAACTTCTTTCCCGGTTTTAAAGCTGTATTTCACAATCTGTGTGTTATTTTCAAGTGTGGTGTAATGTTCTCCGTCTTTCATCGGGCGAAGTTCATCAACTGTCTGTGTTTTAAATGTTTCCTTTACAAACAGGTCTTCAAGTGTAAATTTTTTGTTTGATTGGGCCAGCGCTGCAATTGTCAGGATTACGTTCAGAAACAGAATAATCGGAAATTTCATTTTAAATCGGTTTTGATTAATAAACAGGACGCAAAAGTAAGAATAGTTGATTAAGGTAAAAATGAATTTTACCCAAATGCAAATAAACAGCAGGATGATTTAAATTTTTCAGCGACTGTCAATCAAA
>JBBIPU010000108.1:0-14569 GCA_037442685.1 Draconibacterium sp.
CAGAATCATTAAATTCTCAATTCTGTCGTTAATAACAATCTTTACTTCGCCAACGATTTCGGCCAGTGATATTTATGTTTCCCCATCAGGAAATGATTCGAACCCGGGAACAAAAACAAAGCCGCTCGCTTCAATTGAAATGGCCGGAAATATGGCTGCAGATATCCTTGAATCGGGGAAAGACAATGAAATTATTGTCTGGATGGCAGACGGAATTTATTCTTTAAGTAAGCCGCTTTTGATCGGACCAAATGAATCTGCCGGCAAAAATTCACAAATCATATTCAGGGCTGAAAAAGGTGCAAAACCTGTTGTTTCAGGAGGAATAAATATTACCGGCTGGACAAAAAACAAAGACGGTCTTTGGGAAACGGTTTTGCCCGGAAACTTAAACCAGATGCACGATTGCAGAGAACTCTTCATCAACGGGAAAAGGGCAATCAGGGCGCGGTTTCCAAACGAAGGTTATTTAAGGGTAAAAAAAGTGGGTGCTGACCGCCGCACCAATTTCTTTTTTGAAAAAGGTGATTTTCCAGTTCCGGAAAAGGCAAAAAATACTGAGCTGGTTTTTCTTCACGACTGGTCAGTTACACGGATTGGAGTGAAGGAAATTGAAGCAAAGGAAAACAAATTAACCGCAGTTGACACAATTGGAACCACTTCGCTCGATTTTTTCAGGCTGGATGGATGGGAACCCAATCCGCGATATTTTCTCGAAAATGCCCCTGAATTTATCGATCTGGATTACGAATGGGTTTACATTTCCGGCGAGGGGAAAATTCTGCTGAAACTTCCTGAGAATACCAATCCGGGGAATATGCAGATCGTGATTCCTGTTTCGGAAGGGTTGGTAAAACTGATTGGAACTGAAAAAATTCCCGTAAAAAACATTCATTTCGAAGGGATTACTTTTCAATATTCAAAATGGGAAATCCCTGATTTGGGTTACTGCGGAGTGCAGGCCTGTCATTTTGATCCGCGGCCTTTACGGAAAGGATGGGCGGTGGTTCCGGCCGCAATTTATTCTGAATGGGGCGAAAATATTTCGTTTAAGAATTGTGAAATAAAAAACACCGGCGGAGGCGGACTCTGGTTTGGCTCGGGATGTAAAAACTGTTCCGTTACAAATTCAGAATTTGAAGACATTTCGGGAAACGGAATAATGATTGGTGAAGGTCAGGACAGGGAAGTGAATGGAAAAAAATGGTGGGAGTCAGCGCCTGAGCAGGTTGCATTGAATAACATGATTGAAAACTGTACGGTCAGTGAATGCGGAGTTCAGTTTTTTGGTGCGGTGGGAATGTGGTGCGGCCTGGTAGCTGAAACCACAATCCGAAATAATGAGGTTTTCAATCTTCCATACACTGGCATTTCCATCGGCTGGATGTGGAGTCCGGTTCCAACGCCATGCAGGGCAAATACCATCGAAGGAAACCATATCCACAACATTATGCAGATTTTAAGCGATGGCGGCGGAATTTATTCGCTCGGGCTGCAACCGGGAAGTAAAATTCTGAACAACCAGATTCATGATGTAAAAATCAATGCCGGGAGAGCCGAAAGTAACGGAATGTTTTTGGACGAAGGTACAACCGATGTTGTAATCGCTGACAACCTGATTTACAATATTGCCAAATCGCCGTTGCGCTTCCATAAAGCAACGACCAACTTGGTGAAAAGCAATTATTTGTTTTGTACCGGCGGAAATCCTCCCATCCGGTACAATTCGACCAAAGAAGAAGATATTCAGAAAGTGGATAATAAAATTTTTGAAGAAGGAAAAGCAAAATATGATACGGAATTGTCAAAAGCTATTAAAAACTGGAAGAATTAAAGTTGCACTTAAATATGTTGAAATCGGACTTTTAATTATGAATAAATAGATACAAATCAAATATTTACAGTTTGTTAATACATTTTCATAAAAAAGTTGATCAACTATCGTGTTCGCACACGGAAAAATTCTTTAATTTGAAATTTGAATAAAATGCAATAAAAATGAAACTTGGAAAATATAGTTTTGGCATCGGCGACCGCTTTAATCACGAAGGAAAAGCGCAATTGACGGCCATTATTAAAGCCCGGCAAAATGGGATTAACATCACGCCTGTATGGAACAAATCGAACCGTGAACACAACATTGTTCATTCAGAACCTGAAGGAACACGAATTGAAGCGGATGAAGCTGTCAGAATCCTTGAATGGGAAGATACTTATTGTGTTGATGCTGATCATATTAATCTGACAAATGTTGACAGGTTTATCGATCATGCCGACTTTTTTACTTTGGATGTGGCGATGTATATCGGCAATGAACCTTCGGCAGCTGACATTGAAGAATTTCTCGATCTCTGCGTGGTTTTGGGCGACAATGTTGAAATTCCGGGAATTGCTGAACCAATAGCAATCACCGAAGAACTGCTCAGACTGATGGCACGCAAATATCTCGCGGCGGTTAAGGAAGCCGGCAAAATATACAGGCACATCGTCAGTAAAAAAGGAGTGGGTAATTTTGTAACCGAAATTTCGATGGATGAAGTTGAATCGCCGCAAACACCGGTTGAACTTTTCTTTATTCTGAAAATGATTGCCGACGAAAAAATACCGGTTCAGACAATTGCACCCAAATTTACAGGTCGTTTTAACAAAGGCGTTGATTATGTGGGAGATGTGGCTCAATTTGCAAAAGAATTCGAAGAAGATGTGCTGGTAATCGACTTTGCAATCAGTGAATTTGGCCTTCCTGATGATCTGAAATTAAGTGTTCATTCCGGGTCGGATAAGTTCACAATTTATCCTGTAATGGCTGAAATCATTAAAAAATACGACAAAGGAATTCATGTTAAAACGGCCGGTACAACATGGCTTGAAGAGGTGATCGGATTGGCGGTTTCCGGTGAAGAAGGACTTGAAGTTGCAAAAGAGATTTATTTAAAAGCACTTTTACGGAAGGACGAACTTTGTGCACCTTATGCTGATGTTATTGATATCGACGATTCCAAACTTCCTTCTCCGGAAGCTGTGGAATCCTGGTCAAGTGAAAAATTTGGCAATACGCTCCTGCACATTCCGGGACATCCTGATTACAATCCTAATTTCAGACAGTTGATTCATGTTGGTTACAAAGTGGCTGCCGAAATGGGCGAAAAATATACAGACTTACTCGAAAAATATGCTGATGTTGTTGGCGGTTGTGTGGAAGAAAATATCTACGACAGGCATATAAAAAGATTATTTAGCCCCCTTCTTATTCCCCCGAAGGGGGAAGGATTGTAAACGGCAACAATCTGAATGAAAAAGTAACAAAGTTGAATTACTGCCTTTTTTTATCTCCCCTCCTTCGGAGGGGCAGGGGGAGGCTTAAAAATTACAAATATGAAGGCTTTTATGGACGAAAACTTCCTGTTGCAAACAAAAACTGCGCAGGAATTGTACCACAATCACGCGGCAAAAATGCCCATTTTTGATTATCACTGCCATATCAACCCAAAACAGATTGCAGATGATGCAAGGTTTGAGAATATTACGCAAATCTGGCTTTATGGCGACCATTACAAATGGCGGGCAATGCGCACAAACGGTGTTGATGAGAAATACTGTACCGGCGATGCCTCCGATTGGGAAAAGTTTGAAAAATGGGCAGAAACGGTCCCCTTCACTTTAAGAAATCCTCTGTTTCACTGGACACACCTTGAATTGAAAAAATTTTTCGGGACCGACAAAATTCTGAGTCCGAAAACGGCGCGCGAAATCTGGGATTTGTGTAATGAAAAACTGAATTCGCCAGGCTACTCGGTTCGTGGAATTATCAGGATGGCAAATGTGCACACCATTTGTACCACAGACGATCCGGTCGATTCACTTGAATATCATAAACAAATTAAAGAAAGCGGATTCGAAGTGAATGTTTTACCCGCCTGGCGCCCCGACAAAGCGATGGCGGTTGAAAATCCCTCAACTTTTAACCAATACATCGACACTCTTGCAGATGTTGCCGAAATGGATATTTCAACTTTCAATGATTTATTGTCGGCGTTGGACAAACGCCATGCATTTTTCCATGAAAACGGTTGTCGGCTTTCAGATCACGGGCTGGAAACTGCAATTGCCGATGATTATACAAAGGCAGAAGTTGATACGATATTCAAAAAAATACGTGAAGGCAAAGAACTGAATTTTAGAGAAATTCTGCAGTTTAAATCGGCGATGTTGTACGAATTTGGCGTGATGGACCACTCGCGTGGCTGGACACAGCAATTTCATATCGGAGCGCTTCGTAACAACAACACACGTCTATTCAGAAAACTGGGAGCAGATGTGGGTTTTGACTCGATTGGCGATTTTGAAATAGCCCGTCCGCTCTCGAAACTGCTTGACAGGCTTGATATGAAAAATCAGCTGGCCAAGACTATTTTATATAACCTCAATCCGCGCGACAATGAATTAATAGGGACAATGATTGGCAATTTCCAGGATGGATCAATGCCAGGAAAAATGCAGTTTGGCTCGGGCTGGTGGTTCCTCGATCAGAAAGATGGAATGGAAAAACAGATAAATGCACTGTCGAATCTGGGTCTGCTAAGCCGGTTTGTTGGAATGCTCACCGATTCGCGCAGTTTCCTTTCGTACACCCGTCATGAGTATTTCAGAAGAACTTTGTGTAATCTTCTGGGGAATGATGTTGAAAACGGCGAAATTCCGAATGATATGGAATTGCTGGGCCAGATGGTTGAAAACATCAGTTTTAACAATGCAAAAAATTATTTTAATATCAACAGTCTCCCCTAATCCTTACGATGGAAGGGAAATAAGAGAATGGGTTGTAAATTTGTATTGAAAATATCGTAAACTTGCTGCCAAAAGTCTCCCCCTTCGGGGGAGATTCAGAGGGGGTCAATTTTTTATCAAGATGAAAGTAATAACATTCGGAGAAATCATGCTCAGGCTTGCAACCCCTGATTATCTCAGGTTTTCTCAAAGTAATATGCTTAGTGCAACATTTGGCGGCGGCGAGGCAAATGTTGCTGTTTCTCTTGCCAACTTTGGTGTTCCTGTGGATTATATTACCCGCCTTCCAAAAAATGACATTGGAGTTGCATGTATGATGGATCTTCGAAAATACGGAGTCGGTGTCGATAAAATTATCTGGGGTGGAGAACGGCTTGGAATTTATTTCCTTGAAACGGGCGCTGTCAGTCGCGGAAGTAAAGTTGTTTACGACCGCTCGCACTCTTCTGTTTCTGAAATTAAACCGGGAATGGTGGATTGGGTAAAAGTGTTTGAAGGAGCCAACTGGTTTCACTGGACAGGAATCACACCAGCCATTTCGCAGAGTGCAGCCGATGTTTGCTTGGAAGCAATTGAAACAGCGAACAAAATGGGAATCACTGTTTCCTGTGACCTGAATTTCCGTAAAAATCTCTGGAGATACGGCAAAAAAGCCAGCGAAGTGATGCCTGAACTTATTGCCGGAACCGAAATTGTTCTGGGTAATGAAGAAGATGCTGAAATGGTTTTGGGAATCAAACCTGAAGGAGTTGACATTACCGGCGGACATGTTGAAGCAGCCGCGTACGAATCGGTTTCAAGGCAAATTATGGCCCGTTTTCCTCGTTGTAAAAAAGTGATTACCACTTTACGCGGTTCGGTGAACGCCAACCACAACAGTTGGTCGGGTGTGCTTTGGGATGGAAAAACCTTGTTTGAAGCGCCCACTTACCAGATTACCCACATAGTTGACAGGGTAGGTGGCGGCGACTCATTTATGGGCGGGCTGATATACGGACTTCTTACATACAAGGGAGATGATCAGAAAGCATTGAACTTTGCGGTTGCCGCTTCGTGTTTGAAACACACCATTTACGGCGATTTTAACCAGGTAAATGTTGACGAGGTGGAAAAACTGATGGGTGGAGATGCCTCCGGCAGGGTGGCGAGATAGAGAGCCTCCCCCGACCCCTCCGAAGGAGGGGAGTAAGATAAACATGCCTGAATAAATTCCTTAAGAAGTGGGATTTGATTAAATTAAGTAATTAAAATCTTAGAAAACTGGTTGTCCCGCCAGTCCTCCCCCCTCGGGGGAGTTAGAGGGGGCCTTTATTATGTCTCGATTTACAAGAATAGAAGTAGCCGTTAAAATGAAGGAAACAGGTATGGTTCCCGTATTCTTTCATAAAAATGCCGAAGTGTGCAAAAACGTGGTGAAAGCCTGTTACGATGGCGGAGTGCGTGTTTTTGAATTTACAAACCGTGGTGATTTTGCAACTCTGGTTTTTGCTGAACTGAACAAATGGACGATTGAAAACTGCCCTGAAATGATAATGGGTGTTGGTTCAGTGATCGACGAAGGAACAGCAGCAATGTACCTCGCACTGGGAGCAAATTTCATCGTATCTCCAGTGATTGACGAAGGTACAGCGAAAATCTGCAACAAACGCAAAGTGGCCTGGAGTCCGGGATGCGGATCAGTAACCGAAATCAACAAAGCCCACGAACTTGGTGCCGAAGTGGTGAAAATTTTCCCTGGAACACAGGTTGGAGGACCAGAATTTGTTAAAGCTGTAAAAGGTCCAATGCCATGGACAAGTGTAATGCCAACCGGAGGGGTGACTCCTGATGAAGCTAATCTGAAAGCCTGGTTCCAGGCGGGCGTTACCTGTGTGGGAATGGGTTCGCAATTATTCCCTGCAGAGGTTCTGGCAAACGAAAATTATGGTTATATTACCCAAAAATGTAAGGAAACACTTGAAATCATAAAGAAATACCAATAACTAAAATTAAATCAGATCAATGAACGATGTAAATCAAAAAATCGGAAAGTACAGGTGGACCATACTGTCGCTGGTATTTTTTGCAACTACGGTAAATTACCTCGACCGTCAGGTAATCAGTTTATTAAAACCTTTTCTTGAAACCCAGTTCAATTGGAGTGAAACAGATTATGCCAACATTGTATTTGTCTTCCAGTTATGTTATGCAGTTGGTATGCTTGGAGTTGGTTACATAATCGATACAATCGGCACCAAACTTGGCTATGCATTGTCCTTGTTTGTATGGAGTATTGCAGCCATTTTGCATGCAACAGCCAAAAGCACTGCAGGATTTGCGGTCTGGCGTGGATTATTGGGTTTCAGCGAAGCAGGTAACTTCCCTGCAGCCATTAAAACTGTGGCCGAATGGTTTCCGAAAAAAGAACGGGCTCTTGCAACCGGTATTTTCAATTCAGGAACAAATGTGGGTGCAATATTAGCTCCTCTTGTAGTACCCTGGATTGCAGTAACCTGGGGATGGCAGGAAGCATTTATTATCACCGGTGCTATTGGTTTGATCTGGCTGATATTCTGGTTTATGATTTATGAAGTTCCCAACAGGCATAAAAAACTTTCGAAAGCAGAGTACGACTTCATACACAGTGATCCGGATGAAAAAACAGATTCAGTAGCGGCTGAGGAAAAAGTATCCTGGCTGCCGCTTTTTAAATTCAAACAAACCTGGGCCTTCTTTCTTGGTAAATTTATGACAGACCCGATCTGGTGGTTTTTCCTCTTTTGGTTGCCTGCATTTTTAAAGGCAGAATACGGGTTAACGGGAATGCAGGTCAGTTTGCCCCTTGCTGTTGTTTATACCATGACAACCGTTGGCAGTATTTTTGGTGGCTGGTTACCGATGAATTTTATGAAAAACGGCATGGATCCTGTAAAAGCGCGTAAAAGATCGATGTTGATTTATGCATTTTTTCCCCTGCCGGTATTGTTCTCACAGGCATTAGGACAATACAGCATGTGGCTGGCAGTGATTATTATTGGTATTGCTGCTTCCGCTCATCAGGCATGGTCGGCAAATATTTTTACCACTGTTTCAGATATGTTTCCGAAAAAAGCAATCAGTTCGGTCACAGGAATCGGAGGTATGGCAGGCGCTTTAGGTGGTATGCTGATCGCAAAGTTTGCAGGTTTTATCCTCGATCATTACAAAGCAGCCGGCGATATTAAAATCGGGTACTATGTAATGTTTATAATTTGCGGCGTCGCATATATTCTTGCCTGGATTGTGATGTTCAAAATACTTATTCCGAAAATGAAAAGAGTGAATATTTAAGCTGAAATTAAATACAGAAAATCCTGGTTTTACCACCGGGATTTCTTTTTTGCATTTACCCTGCACACTGAAGTTTTATTTATTTTTACAGATAAATCTTCCAGAATTTTTCGGTTGAATTATGATTGACAACTCTGAAAAAAGAGAAAGTAAAAACTTTTTTAAATATCCTCCCTCGCGAAGTAAAAATGTATTTACCGATGCCTGGCAATTTTTAATACACTCGCCTGAAATAAAAACATTCGTAAAAACTGACACGGAAGAAAAACGCCAGGAATATAATATCAGATTTTCGCAAAGAGTAGGAATCGACGTTAATAAAAATAACATACTGAATATTCACCAGATTGGGGTGAATGCGCCGGTGAGTTATATTTTCAATGAACTTCTGAACTGGAACGGCGATTCGACCTGCTGGCCAAATCATGTGGCAAGGGTGGAAAGGATTGATGAAAGTATTGAACAAATCAGGATTCTGCCGTTTGGCTGGAAAAACTATCCCTTTCGTTTTATGAAATCTTTTTTCGGTTTGAAAATCATTCCTTTGTTTTATCTGAATTCCATCAGGATCAAACAGGTTCCCGATTCATTCGATTTCGACAATGCGAGGTATTTATTGTACCGTTGCAGCGGCGGTTACCCTATCGGGATATTTGCGATGTATGTCCGTTCGTCAATCGAAGAATTGGGCGAAACGGCGTCTTCACAACTGGTTTTTGCAGTCAGTTTTAATTTTTACGGGAAAGAGAACTCGAACCGGTTGGTGAATAATATCTGGGAAAATATTCATAACAGGGTGACGGCAAATGTTTTAAACCGGATTAAGCAGCTAAGCGAATGGCGGGTTGAAAAGCTTAAAAGTAAGCTGGAATATCTTTGATTAAAATGAAGCTGTTTGTTTGCCTGACAGAAAAAAGGGTGCCGGAATAAAATTCAGACACCCTTTTTACATGAATAAAAATAGCGGCTACAATTTCAAAGTGGTTTTTAAATCGTTTGCTTTTCTTGATTCATAACTGATTGTAATTTCACCTTTCCCTTCAACCAGAAACTGGTATTCCACAATCCCGTAACCCGGAACAGAAAGGAATTGTATGTCGGGTTTTTCATCCTTGTAGTTTACCTTATTTAACCTGAAATCGCTGATTTTACCTCCAGCAACCACTTTTGCGCCTGTCACTTTCAGCATATCAGGAGTGAAAAGTTTTTTATTGAAAGAGTCGGCAGTCATCGAAGGCAATCCGTTTTTATTTTTCAACCGGACTCTTACCTGTGTCAGATTTTTTCCGATTTCTTTTACATCGAACACTTCCATCGAAATATCAGGAGTATTTTCGGCAGCCAGAAAAACCACCGAAGCATTCCGGTGAACCAGTTCGGGAAGCATAAAAGGCTGTGGAAGCCGTGTTGTCATTTTCTCCCAGCCCCCGATTTCAATGTCGCCGTAAACCGGGTGTTTGTATGGTTTCCAATCTTTGTACATTTCGCCCTGGGCAAGATGATCGTTAAATTTCAGTTGTTCACGGGTTTCCTCCGGATTTGCCCCTCTGCGGCCTCCTCTTTCCTGCTCGCCCTGCTGGACCGGCTTTTCAGTTTTTTCACGGTAGGTTTCCTGTTCGCTCTGGAAAAGTTCGCCTACAAACGAGAAAATACCAAAATTGAAAAAGATTTGGCCATCGGTATCGCCATAAGTTGGATAGAGATCGTATGAAGGTTGGTAAACATATCCGGGAGTCATTTTAACTGCATTTTTGCCTATCACATCGTAGGCAGCCACATCTGATTGATCGATCCTTATCGATTTCTCAGAAGGCACGCGAAGCCACATCCCGCCGTTGTTGTGAAATGCGAACGAAATTATAATGTTCGGCCTTTTCATGATGTATTCGTTAATGGCTTTCATTCCGACTCCGGAGAACGGGAAATTGCCGGCGCCGCTCTGAACATATTCCGGCATCCAGTTGTAACCCCAGTTGCGGTTGGCATCAAGATATCCTTCTGCATCCTCGTTGATTTTGCCATCGTTATCATTATCAATGCCTTCCTGGCCTAATAAAGTATATTCTCCTTTTTTGCCCGGTTCCACACGCACCATGATCCTCGGATCGTCGGGATCGAGCCTGTATTCTCCGTTCGGGTCTTTAATCCTCATCTGCGTAATGCTTCCGTCTCCGTCCAGATCTTCGGGTCCGTCTTCATCCACAAGTCCGTCGTTATCGTCGTCCTTCGGAATTCTGATGCTGCGGTTTGAATTTGGTGTATTTGCATCGGCGAAAAAGTGATAGCGACCGTCAACGTTAACGACAGGCAGAATATAATGAGCATTTCTGTCCACGGTTTTAGTCACGTCTTCGTTCGATCCATATTTGGTAAGCAGCATATTTGCATAATACAGACATACTTCCGCAGCCTGAATTTCGTTGCCGTGAATATTCCCGTCAACATAAACGCCCGGTTTGGTTGATTCTTCGCCTGTTTTAGGATTGTTGATGGTGAGCGCATAAATTTCCCGGCCTTCCTCGCTCTTTCCTACTAAATCGAGTTTTGTGAGTTCAGGAAAAGCTTTGTTCAAAACCTTCAGCGCTTCAACCACTTCTTCGTAATTGTAGTACCTGTCGAACCTGAGCGGTACTTCAATTTTTCCTTTTATTTCCGAACTGGCTGTAAATGAGATAATACTGACCAGTAATATTATAATGATCTGTTTCATGATTAACCTCCGATTTTAATTTGTTTTTCAACTGTTCCAAATACTGCCGATTCGATTCTGGCTTTGATATCCTGCTTTTTGTCAGTCTGAATGATCCACGTAAGTTTTTTTACCTGGCTGCCGCCAATTGGTCCGAGCGGAGTTCTTTTCAGTCCTTCCATAACCTGAAAATCACCTTCAAGAAGAACAACAACGGGAGCCGGTTTGCTGTTTCTTTGTCCCATTGCAATGGGGTACGACAAATAACCGGTGTTTTCGATGTACAATTCGAGTTTGTAAAGATTACCTCCGAGGTCGGTTAATTTTTCACCGGCAATGTTTATCCGCGGTAATTTGGTCGAAAGCTGCAGCAACCAGGGAAGCTGCGTCTGCAGAAGCGAGTCTGTTTCATCGGGTTTCGGTGTGGATTCAAGATATGGAACGTAACCGCCGATTTCAACTTCGCCCAGCGTTGGGTGGTTGTATTTCTGCCACGGCACAAATCCCTTTCCTTCCCATTCTTTTTCCGACCAGGCAAGCAATGCCTTGTCCTTTTCACCTAATTCACCTTCTTTCTCTTTTTTGGGCATACTTTTCATCATCCCCACCATCTGTTTTGGTGTGAATTTTCCCGATTTCATCATTTCGATTATTCCTGAAGCATTAAACCGTTCGGGTGCATTGTTTTCTTTCAGAAAGGCCCCGATTTTTTCTTCACCCAATGCAACAAATTCATCAGTGGTCATTTTTTCCACATCATCGGGCGAAACCGAACCTTCGGTAATTTTCTTTTCCTCCTTTACTTTCGGAACAGTAAAAAGATTCATGCTGAACGACGGGACTCCAAGATGATAATATGCCCACAACTCAAACGAACCATCTTTATCTGCCGGGGCTTCCAGTCTGTCGGTGTTGAATTTTTTAGCTTCGAGATATTTTTTATAATCTTCCGACAGTTTTGTGTAAAATTTCAGGTCGTCGTCCAGGGGATTCACAGCAGCGCCAAGTCCTAACATTCCTGCAATCATCGAAGGAGTAACCTCCATTTCCGGTCCGAACCGCGATTTTACCATTTCCACTACTTCGTCCATTGAATATGTCTGATTCGGATCAGCATCAAGCATCCGTGCGTAGCGAGCAGGAATTTTGATACTCTGAAGATTTGCTCCTCCTTTTCTGCCTCCCTTCGGCGGAGCTTTACAAAAATCGGAACTTCCAAGTGTGAAAACCATCGCAATTTCAGGCCTGTCGAAAATGAATTTCATCAGATCGTAAACTTCCGGGGTCTGGCCCGGCCAAAGTCCGGCTTCCTTTTTATCGCGCGGAAAAAGGTGCGGAAATCCAATCCCGACATTGATGCCACCTTCCCCATCTTCGTTATATTGTCCATCTTTATCGTTGTCAATGCCTTCGTCATAAATTTTATATTCACCGCGTTCACCTTTCGATGCATCGGCTTTGACCAGAATGCGGGGATCGTTTTTCGATACAATGTAGGTTCCTTCCAAATCCTTCACTCTTATTTGAGTAATGTATCCGTCACCGTTCAAATCATCGAAACCATCTTCATTTACAGCCTCATCGGCATCGTTGTTGATTTCAAAATTGTTTACAGTCCTGCCGTACTTCACTTTGTCGAAAAATCCTTTGGCCGCATCGGGATTAGGTTGCGGCAGAATGTACCATTTCAGGTTTTTGGTGTAATTTGCAGAATCGAGCAGCATTTTTGCCAGATAAAGTGCGCCTTCGGTGGAGATTGGAACATTTCCCTCGAAATTGGCTCCCACAAATATTGCAGGAACATTTTTCAGATTTGCCCCGATTTCGAGCACCTGGACAGATTCACCACCGGGACTGGTAGAAACAGTGTGAATCTTGGTTGCAGTAGGATTGCCCTGCTGCAACTTCGACAGGATTTGCCGGACCTCGGCGTTCGTGTGATATTTACCTGCGGCAGGTTCCGATTGAGCTGTTAACCGCGTTCCTGCAATAAACAAAGCAGCCGTCAACGCAAACAGATACAGTTTTTTTGCCATATTAGAATTTTAAAATTAAAGTTTATAATGTAAAACAATGTTTTAGTTTCATCCAGTCAGGAATAAATGGTTTATGGTACTAATTGGTTTTTTCCGAAAGCGGAAAATTACATTTTTATTTTATTATATTAAACCGGGGATGAACATAAATCAAACTTGAATACATAAAAATTTAAAACCAAATTATTTAAGCAGGTCGAATAAAATTGTGGGTAGTCATTTTCCATCCCATTTAAAAACCTATTTTTGAACCCGATCATAATAATTTAACCACAATGACCATTGCCGAAATTCTCCGCGACTCGAATTATAAAATTACCCAGTTCGACCTTGTTCAGATTCAGGAATTTGAAAAACGCATTGTCACCCGCCCAGATAAAAAAGGAGCTCCAATTCCTTATATTACATGTGCTGTGCGGAAAAAGGAAATCAAACTGACGCCTGAAGAAGTAGTCCGCCAGTTGTTTATTGGTATTTTAATGAACGATTACAGCTACCCGGCGCAGCGCATGGAACTTGAATACGCTGTTTCGTTTGGCCGCGAGAAAAAACGCGCCGACATTGTGGTTTTCGACAAACAGCAAACCACAACGCCCTATATTATGGTGGAGTTGAAAAAGCCCAAACTGAAAGATGGCAAAGAGCAACTCAAATCATATTGCAACGCCACCGGCGCACCGATTGGTGTTTGGAGCAACGGCGAGTCCATTTCGTTTTATCACCGCAAAGACCCTAATTATTTCGAAGATATTCCCGGCATTCCGAAGGCCACCGAAAAACTGTCGGACATCCTTTCTGAACGCTGGACAATTAAAGAACTCATCGAAAAAGATAAGCTGGTTACCGAGCGCAAATCGCTGAAAGACCTGATCCTGGAAATGGAAGACGAGGTGCTGGCCAACGCTGGGGTCGATGTGTTTGAAGAACTGTTCAAACTCATTTTCACTAAGTTATTCGACGAGATGGAGTCGGGCCGCAATGCCTCGCGCTACCTCGAATTCCGTAATTACGGCGATACCGAAACCGAGCTGAAAGACAAAATACAAAGCCTGTTCAACCGCGCCAAAAAGAAATGGGAAGGCGTGTTCTCCGACGATTCGAAAATTGAACTCACCGCCTCGCACTTGTCGGTTTGCGTGTCGTCGTTGCAGGATGTGAAGCTGTTTAACTCCAACCTCGATGTGGTGGACGAGGCTTTTGAATACCTGATCAACAAAAGCTCGAAAGGCGAAAAAGGCCAGTATTTTACGCCGCGCTACGTGATTGACATGGCTGTGAAGATGCTCAACCCGCAGGAAGACGAAACCATGATCGACACTGCTGCGGGCAGTTGCGGCTTTCCGGTGCATACCATTTTCCACGTGTGGGAACAAATACTGAAACGCAAAGGACTGAACAAAAGCCACCTGTTTACACTCGAAGACAAGCCGGTGGAATGTACCGACTATGTGCAGGAAAAAGTATTTGCCATCGATTTCGACGAAAAGGCTGTACGTGTAGGCCGTACCCTGAACCTGATTGCTGGCGATGGGCAAACCAACGTGCTGCACCTGAACACGCTCGACTGGGAACGCTGGGACGAAAAAACCAAAGACGAAGACTGGCAAAGCATTTACGGGCGCGGATGGTCGAAACTGATTAAGCTACGCGAGAATAAAAAGAGCAACCACGATTTTCAGTTCGATATCCTGATGGCCAATCCGCCGTTTGCCGGTGATATTAAGGAAAGCCGCATTCTGGCAAAATA
>JBBIPU010000109.1:0-14555 GCA_037442685.1 Draconibacterium sp.
GTTTCCTGCGGTCTGACTCTCTGACGTGTAATCTGCATCAGACAAAACTTGCTCAATGGTAAGATGTTATGCTTTGTTCTGTCGGCAGCCATCACTTCTTTAATGTGATCGTAAACTTTCTGGCGATTAGTGGCAACATGCATGTCGATGAAATCGATAACAATGATTCCACCCATGTCTCTCAATCTCAGCTGTCTGGCAATTTCATCGCAGGCGGCCAGGTTTACATCCAGTGCATTTGTTTCCTGGTCCATCCCTACTTTTACCCTGTTCCCGCTGTTTACGTCGATTACGTGAAATGCCTCGGTATGTTCAACAATTAAATAGGCACCATCTTTGAATGAAACGGTTTTACCAAAGGCAGCCTTTATCTGTTTTTCGATGCCATAATGTTCGAAAATGGGCGCTTTGCCTTTATAAAACTTTACTATTTTACTTTTTTCAGTTTGAATGCTGCCAATGTAACTGCTTATTTCATTGCATACCGATTGATCGTTTACGATAATGCTGTTAAAATCAGGATGATATATATCGCGCAAAAGGGCTGTAGTCCTGTCGATTTCGCCAATTATGAGTGATGGGACACTGGCTTTTGCAAGTTTTACTGATAACGATTCCCATTTATTTACCAATCCTGAGAGTTCCTGATCAAGTTCAGCCACCTTTTTCCCTTCAGCAACGGTCCTGATAATTACACCGAATTTGCGTGGTTTGATACTTTGAATAAGTTTTTTTAACCGGTTCTTTTCTTCGTTGGTTTTAATTTTCTGCGAAACTGAAACTTTGTCACTGAATGGCATTAAAACCAGGTTTCGTCCGGCAATTGAAATTTCGGAGGTTAAACGGGGACCTTTGGTCGAGATTGGCTCTTTGGTAACCTGAACCAGAATTTTTTGACCTTCTTTAAAAACCTCGTTTATTTTTCCCTCTTTATTAATATCAGGCTCCGATTGGATTTTGCCAATCGATGCAACTTTATTTTTATTTGAGGAGCTAAAACGGAGGAATTTATTTAAAGTGGCAAACTGAGGACCCAGATCAAGATAATGCAGGAAAGCATCCTTTTCGTAACCTACATCAATAAAAGCTGCATTCAGGCTGGGCATTATTTTTTTAACCTTACCGAGGTAAATATCACCGACAGCAAACTTTGCCCCGCTCTTTTCCCTGGTTAACTCTACCAGTTTTCTATCCTCTTGTAGTGCTATAACAATTTCGGATGGAGTTACATCAATAATTAAATCGCTACTCACAACCTAAATTTTAAACTGTCAATGTTATAAATATTATTCTGTAATAACAGATTAAACCTAAGACATAAATGCCTTAGGTTTAATCAAAATTTTCAAATAAGAATCTCAATATTATTCTTATTTCTTCTTCTTATGCCTGTTCTTACGCAATCTTTTTTTGCGCTTGTGCGTAGCCATCTTATGTCTTTTCCTTTTTTTTCCGCTTGGCATAGCTGATTATTTTACTTGATGTTTAACTTCAGAAATAAAAGTTTTCGCTGGTTTAAAGGAAGGAATATTATGAGACGGAATAATAATGGTAGTATTTTTAGAAATATTTCTGGCCGTTTTTTCAGCCCTTTTCTTCACTACAAAACTTCCAAAACCTCTCAGGTAAACGTTTTTACCATCAACTAAAGAATCTTTTACTGTTTCCATGAACGCCTCAACTGCTTTTTGAACAGTTACTTTTTCGATTCCGGTGTTCTTTGCAACTTCATTTACGATATCTGCCTTTGTCATTTCTTAAAATATTTAATTTTCAATGTATTAAACGATTAATTTGAGTGTGCAAAAATAAAAATTATTTAAAAACACAAAAGCTTTTCAAAAAATTTATTTTTGTTTTTCGATAAATTTAAGGTGTTTTTGACAAATGAACGGTTTTGAACAGGAAATTTACACCTGGTATTTAACATATAAACGCGATCTTCCATGGCGCCACACAACTGATCCATACAAAATCTGGATATCGGAGATTATTCTTCAGCAAACAAGAGTTGCACAGGGAATTAACTATTACAAACGCTTTATTGAAGAGTTTCCGACTGTGTTCGATCTTGCTGATGCCTCCGAGGATGAAATTCTGAAATTGTGGCAAGGCCTTGGTTATTATTCAAGGGCAAGAAACCTTCATTTTACGGCAAAACAAATTGTCAACCAGTTCAATGGCGTTTTCCCCCGCGATTTTAAAACCATTTTATCTTTAAAAGGAATTGGGAATTACACAGCATCGGCAATTGCTTCAATCGCATTTGATTTGCCTCACGCAGCACTCGATGGCAATATTATCAGGGTAATCAGCAGATATTTCGGAATTACAGCACCTGTCGATACTGAAAAAGGAATAAGTGAAATTCAAAAAATCGCGTCAGAACTGATTCCTGATAAAAATGCAGGCTTTCACAACCAGGCGCTCATGGAATTCGGGGCAATCCAGTGTATTCCAAAAAAACCCGAATGCAATTTGTGCCCGTTAATGGAAACCTGTTTTGCTGCCGTAAATAATCTGGTTGGCCAAATCCCTTTCAAATCGAAAAAAGTAAAACAAAGCACACGCTATTTTTACTATTATATTGTTGAAAACAAGGATGACATTCTGATGGAAAAAAGGACTGAAAACGATATCTGGAAGAATTTATACCAGTTCCCGCTGATCGAAAAGGAAAAAGAACTTTCAGACCAGGAAATATTTGCTCTCGAAATGCCTTTCATTTCAAACGAATCGGTCCGTTTCAGATCGGTTTCCGACACAGTAAAACATGTTTTGACACATCAAACAATTTACGCACGTTTTATTCATATCGAAACCGGAGAAATCGTTTCATTCAACAAAAATATATTCAGGGTAAATAAAAAAGATATTTATAAATTTGCTGTTTCCAAATTACTGGAACGTTCTTTAAAAAAATTGTATCTTGAAGAAAATTAAAAATATATTGCGAAGTTTTAAAAATAGATTGAACTTTTAGTTGTTAACCTAAAAAAAATAAATTATGTCAGTAAATAAAGTTATTCTGGTTGGAAATGTCGGGAAAGATCCTGAAATCAGGCATCTCGACACTGGCGTGGCAGTAGCTAATTTCCCTCTGGCCACCTCCGAAACATACACTGCCAAAAACGGCGAAAAAGTAACAACAACCGAGTGGCACAACGTTGTGCTTTGGCGTGGTCTGGCCGAAGTGGCGGAAAAGTATGTAAAAAAGGGCCGCCAGTTATATATTGAAGGAAGAATCCGTACAAGAAGTTATGATGATAAGGATGGTAATAAAAAATACATAACCGAAATCTACGGAGATACCATGCAAATGCTTGGAGCCAAAGCCGATGACAAAACAGAACAGGGACATTTCCCTTCTGCTCAGAACAGTTCAACGTCAACTCCGCCTGCTTCGTTTGCCAGTGAACCGGAAATTGACGAACCAGGTGGAGACGAAGATCTGCCATTTTAATTCAAACTGAAATCATTTGGAAACGGACACATCATTTTCATCGTTTCAGCCGGAAATATCAGCAATTCAGTTGCAGCAATCAACACAAAATGTTGTTTTACAGTTGATTGTTGTTTTTTTATTGTTGATATTTTCGGCACTGTTAATCAGTTCAGAAAAAGCATATTTTTCCATCACCGAACCGGACAGACAAAAGCTTAAAAAAAAACGCAAGACTGACAAACTGGTTTTGAAAAATCTTGAAATTCCTGCAAAACTGAAAACTACTTTTACAGTGGCCGGGATTTTTGTTATTACAACAGCTACTGTCCTTCTTTTCAATATTTTAAATACTCTGTTTTCATTTGAAAAATTTCCTGCATTGATTTTAGCAGTGCAGATTCTGGTTATTTTTCTGATACTGCTTCCTTTTACCGAATTTCTTCCGAAAATTTATGCAACACGTTATAAATCAGAACTTGTACTTTTAATGGCCTACCCGATACATTTGCTGAAAATAATTTTTACTCCGCTTGTAAGTTTCATTATTTACACCTCCGATTTCGCAAACAAAAAGTTAACACAAAATCCTGACTTTTCAGCGGATAAAATTTCGCAGGCGTTCCATTTATCCCCCGAACATGAACTATCGGAAGAAAAAGAGATTCTGGAAGGAGTTGTAAAATTAGGAAACAAGAACGCATCGGAAATAATGAAACCGAGGATGGATGTTGTATCGCTCGATTTCAGAACGGATTTTTCATCTGTTGTAAAACTTATTATTGATTCAGGATTTTCAAGAATTCCGGTGTACAGCGGGTCGTTCGACAATATAAAAGGAATTCTTTATGTAAAAGATCTGCTGCCACACAGTCACAAAGGCGATTCTTTTAAATGGCAAAAACTGATCAGGCCTCCTTTTTATGTTCCCGAAACCCAAAAGATTAACCTGCTTCTCAAGGAATTCCAGAGAAACAAGGTTCATCTGGCAATGGTCATCGACGAATACGGAGGAACCTCGGGAATTGTCACTCTCGAAGATGTACTTGAGGAAATAGTGGGCGAAATTGTTGATGAATTCGATGAAGAAGAAAACTTTTACTCCAGAATTTCAGAGAACAAATATCTGTTTGACGGAAAAACACTTTTAGGCGATTTCTTCAGAATTACAAAATGCGACGAAAATACCCTGAGTGAAGTTAAAGGCGATGCTGAAACACTGGCAGGATTAATTCTTGAGATGAAAGGGGAGATACCCTCGCTTCAGGAAAAAATGGAGTACAAACATTTTATCTTTACAATCGAGGCTGCAGACAACCGCCGCATTAAACAAATAAAAGTGGAAATTAACAGGGATTACCAGGATTCCTGATTGTATTGATTTTATTGACTGTTTAAATAATTCAGGTTTTTATCCGTTTCAATGCTATGAAACAAATCGTAATAATATTTGCAGTATTTGTGATCTTGTTTTCCTCAGGATGCAAAGAAAAATATACTCCAAAACCCAGAGGATATTTCAGAATCGATTTCCCTGAAAAAAAGTATCATTTGCTACCTGCCGGTTTTCCTTACCAGTTCGAGGTTCCCGATTATTCAAGGATTGTTGAGGTAAAAAATGAATATAATATGCCTTTCTGGATCAACGTGTCGGTTCCGGCGAATAAGGCAGAGATTCATATTTCGTATTATGATCTGGCTCCGGGGAAAACAACCGGCAAAACTCAGTTAAATGAACTGATGGAAGAAAGCCGGACTCTTGCATATAAACATACTATAAAAGCCGATGCCATTGAAGAACAGGTTTTTATGAATCCTGCAAAAAAAGTTTACGGACTGATTTACAAAATTGAAGGAAATGCGGCATCACCCATGCAGTTCTTTCTTACCGACAGCACCACCCATTTTTTACGGGGCGCTCTCTACATCAGGGAAGTGCCGAATATTGATTCCCTCGGGCCGGTAATCGATTTTCTTGAACCCGACGTTATCCGTTTAATTGAAACAACCACCTGGAATTAATGCCATTCATCAGAAAAACAGAGGTAGAACAAGGAGTTATCGGCATCTGGGAATTAAAGGAGAAAGCAGATAATCTTATTGATATTTTTGCATTTACAGAACATGAAACTGTTGAATTCTCGCGATTCATCGGGGAAAAACGTAAAAAGGAGTACCTTGCCACACGGTTACTCCTTCAGCATTTACTGGGTGAGAAAGCTGAGATCGTTTATCAACAATCGGGCAAACCTGGTGTAAAGGATTCTTCATTGAATATCAGCATTTCGCATTCGGCTGATTTTGTTGTCCTGTTTCTTTCAAACGTATTGGGTGGTATCGATATTGAAAACGCAGACAGGAATACCGACAGGGCTGCAAAGCGTTTTTTACATCAAAAGGAAATGGAATGGATTGGAAAATCAGAGGATCAGCAGTTTCTGAAAATATTATTCTGGTGTGCAAAAGAGGCAATTTTTAAATGCTCATTACATTCGGGAATTCAGTTTAATTCACAGATTTACATCGAACCGTTTGATTTCAGGCAAACTCACATTTTCTGCGGAAAGCTGAAAATTAGCGATGTTGAGGTAAAATACAATCTGCATTATTTTCAAATTCAGAACAATATTATGGTTTATTGCGTTGAAGGATAAAAATTATTCACATGAAAGGAATTTCGAACCAGATTCTGGTAATTTTCGGCGCTTCGGGCGACTTAACCAAAAGAAAATTAATCCCGGCGCTTTTCGAACTGTATCTGCAAAAACTTCTTCCTGAAAGATTTGCTGTACTTGGCGCGTCGCGTTCCGATTTATCTGACGAAGAGTTCAGAAAAAGAGTAAGCGAGTTTCTGCCTGGCAATGAAAACACGGAATCGTTTAAAAAATTACTGTTTTATCAATCATTATCGAACGAAAGACCAGATGATTACATTCCGCTGAAAAACAAACTCCATGAAATTTCGGCAGGCAATAATATTCCTGAAAACTATATTTTTTATTTATCAACTCCCCCTTCACTTTACAGTGTTATTCCCAATCTCCTGCACGAAAACGGGCTGAGTAAATCTGATAAATATTTCAGGAGACTGATTATTGAAAAACCTTTTGGCACCGATCTGAATTCGGCTAAAGATTTAAACATCAAATTATTAAATTACTTTAACGAGGACCAGATATATCGCATTGATCATTATTTGGGAAAAGAAACTGTGCAGAATTTATTGGTCACACGGTTTTCAAACGGCATATTCGAACCACTCTGGAACCAGAAATATATTGACCGGGTTGAAATTACTTCTGCTGAAAGTCTCGGAGTTGAAGGTCGGGGCGGATATTACGACAATGCCGGCGCTCTCCGCGATATGCTCCAGAATCATTTAATGCAAATTGTAGGTTTTGTTGCAATGGAGCCACCTGTAGTTGCAGAGGCAAACGCAATCAGAAACGAGATTACAAAGGTATTTCAGTCACTCCGGCCGTTTAAGGAAAATATGGTGGAAAAGAGTGTGATCCGCGGACAATATACTTCGTCGGTGATAAAGGGGGAAAAAGTGGTTGGTTACCGCGAAGAACCCGGTGTTGATCCGTTTTCACGCACCGAAACCTTTGTGGCGGTCAGATTCTACATCGATAACTGGCGCTGGGCAGGGGTGCCATTTTACATCAGAACAGGTAAAAAACTGCCGACAAAAGTTACCGAAATTGTGATTCATTTTAAAAGCGTACCTCACCATCTCTTCGGAAATTCATCATCAGTAAACAACCAGTTAATTATCAGGATTCAACCCGATGAAGGCATTTTGCTGAAATTTGGGATGAAAACTCCCGGGGCAGGTTTTGAAGTTCAATCTGTAAATATGGATTTTCACTATTCCGATCTCACCAACACCAAAGTAACTCCAGCCTACGAACGACTGCTCCTCGACTGTATGCAGGGAGATGCAACTTTATATTCGCGCGGTGATGCAGTTGAACAGGCATGGCAGTTTGTTCAGCCAATAATCAATGCCTGGAAAACCAATCCTGAGATTCCTATTTACGGTTATCCGGCCGGCACTTGGGGACCTGAAAATTCAGATACCCTGATCAGGGGCGGAAGCTGGCGTTATCCGTGCAAGAACCTGACCGACGATGGGCTTTACTGTGAACTGTAATTGCCCTGTAATTGTTAATACCAATATTAAAACTGATTATTATGCCATATTCAACAGAAGTAAAAATCTTTTCCGATACAAAACAGGTTGTTAAAGCCCTGGCAAAAGAAATATATAAACTGACAAAATCTTCGGTACAGGAAAGTTTTCATATTTTATTGTCGGGAGGGAAGACACCGAATGACCTGTTTAAAAGAATCGCGAAAAAATATGCTGATGAAATTGAATGGGAAAGAATTCATCTCTGGTGGGGAGATGAAAGGTGTGTCTTGCCTGATAATAATGAAAGCAATTTCAAACAGGCCTTCGACTACCTGATCTCGCAAATATCAATCCCTGAGACAAATATACACCGGATCAAAGGTGAAAACAATCCGGAAGAAGAAGCAAAACGCTACGCAGAAGAAATAAAAGAAAACCTCAATTTCAGGGGAGAAAACCCTGTATTCGATCTTGTACTTCTGGGTTTGGGTGAAGACGGTCACACCGCCTCCATTTTTCCCGACGAGCTCGAACTATTTGAGGATGAACGGATTTGCGCAGTGGCAATACATCCGATTACCGGTCAGAAAAGAATAACCATTACCGGGAAAATACTCAATAATGCCAACCGGGTATTTCTTCTGGTCACGGGAGCAAACAAAGCTCAAAGAGTTTCAGAAATTATGAACGACGACGAAGCAGCCAAACTGCTCCCTGCATATTATATTTCACCTGCAAACGGAGATTTGATCTGGTTTATTGATAATGCGGCCGCACAAAAAATCAGTTGATTATTTCAGGCAGAGTTGTTATTCCATGATTTCAGAAACAATGAAATCAATTATGATTCTGTAATGCCGGTTTAAGTTTAAGGATATTCTCGCCAAACCTGATGGTTTCAGCAATTACTTCTTTGTAAGAATGAGAAAGCAGTTCGCACCCGATCACATGGTTTCCGGCTTCAGGAAAATCAACCTTTTGCTTTAATTCAGAGGGAGTTGCCAGACGATCAAACATTTTCAGCATGGCATCCACCCTGACAATATTATCCTGATGAGTTTCGTCTTTGTAATAATACCCCAGGAAAACCGGCTCTGTGACATTTTTATATGTCGTGTTTTTCATCGTTTCCTCCACTAACTGCTGCAGATACACAACTGCCTCCATCCTGTACCTGCAATTCCAGTACTTACAATATTCCGATTCAAAATCATTATTGACAGTATTGTAAATTCCTCTGTTCACTTTTTCACCGATCTGCAGTCCCCAGGGTTTTGAAAGCAAAAAGGCAGCTTTGTTGTTAATTCTGATATTTGGCGAATAAAGAATCAGTCCTTCGACGTATTCCGGAAAATCTGCTGCCAGTTTTAATGCAAGAGTGCCTCCGGTCGATGTACCCATGATTATTATTTTTTTACCCAGTGCACGGGCAACCATCAGTGCGTCTTTAGCCGAATCCCACAACCGTTCAGGAGTCATATCCAACAAAGGATCTGCCGTTTCAATCCCGTGCGACGCCAATCGCGGCAGATAAGCATTCATTCCGAAATACCTGGCAAACTCCTCGTGTGCAGGATAACCTTCGTACCACGATGCAGAAAAGCCATGCAAATACAAAAGCGAATATTCTGTGCGTTCCTTTAAAGAATCGTTTGCCCAGATAATACGCGATTCATTGTCGGGCCTGATATTAAATCCGACATCATTTTTAATCACGTAATTTTCAACATTTCCGATATTTGCCGGAACCGACGGCAAATCTTTATTAAATTGAACCATTGGTGGTTTTGGCCCCAAAAGATAGATCACCACCACAATTAAAAGAAAAGTCGCCAAATAACGGATTAATTTTAACATCGGTCTGAATTTAAAATGTCGAATTTAAAAAAATAACTCAAGCAATTTAAACTGTTAATTCATTTTCGGAGGAGTTTACTGACTGCCCGGGTTTTTTGGCGAATTGGACAGCTTTGCTCATATTTGTAAACCAAATTTTCGGAACATGTCTGTTTTTAACGAAATAATTATTTTTCTTGCCGCTCTGATTGCAGGGTTTATCAATGCAATGGCAGGTGGAGGTACTCTTGTCAGTTTTCCGGTTTTGCTTTATGTAGGAATTTCTCCGGTGGTGGCCAATGTTACAAACACAGTTGCACTGGTGCCGGGTACTGTCGGCGGAATGTGGGCTCAACGCAAGGATTTTGTTTCGCAGCGTTCGAGATTGTACAAATTACTGCCAGTGGCAATAACCGGCGGCATTGCAGGTGGCCTGCTGATTCTGAACACAAGTGAAGATGCCTTTAAAAGCCTGATTCCGTACCTGATTTTAATGGCTACCACCCTGCTTGCAGCACAGGTAAGAATAAAGAGATGGGTGATTTCGAGGATCGGTCACGCCCACACCGAACATCACAATCCCTCAATTATGATGGGAATGGTTTTTCTGGCAGCAGTTTACGGCGGATATTTCGGGGCCGGTCTGGGAGTTATTCTGATGGCAGTACTCGGACTGGTAACCGACGAAAATATGACCCGGCTTAATTTCCTGAAACAGGCTTTGGGATTTGCCATCAACTTTGCTGCTGCCGTTTATTTCGCCTTCTCAGGAAAAGTGGATTGGATTGTGGCTTTTATCATGATTTTTGGTTCACTGCTCGGTGGCTGGGCAGGCGGAAAACTGGCAGGAAGAATCAAACCTGAAAATCTGCGGTGGATTGTGGTAACAGCCGGATTAATTGCCGCAGTTATATTTTTTGTGAAAGAATAAAACATCAAAATACCATGAGCAGAAAACCAATCGTTGCCGGTGTCGGCGAGTTACTCTGGGATGTTTTGCCAACCGGCCGACAGGTTGGTGGCGCACCCTGTAATTTTGCCTTTCATGCAATGCAGTCTGGCTGCGAAAGTATCGTTATCAGCGCTGTTGGAAACGACAAACCGGGCGAAGAACTTTTAACAGCTCTTGAAGATTTGAATATCGACTGCAGTTTTATTCAAAACAATAGTTTTCCTACCGGAACAGTTACCGTAACCTTGAATGAAAAAGGGAATCCGCAATATATTATTCATGAAAACGTGGCATGGGATAATATCAGAATCAACGCTGAAACCCAATTAAAAATCAGGGAACTCGATGCAGTTTGTTTTGGTTCATTAAGTCAGCGTAATCCTGTTTCGGCATCAACGATTCAGAATTTGCTGGCAAATGTTGGTCCTGAATGCCTGAAAATATTTGATATCAATTTGAGGCAGCATTTTTATTCACACGAAATAATCACAAAATCACTGCAGTTTGCTGATATTTTAAAACTTAACGACGAAGAGTTACCCGTTCTCTCCAGCTTATTCGGGCTGACGGGTGAAACAGAGAACAAGCTTTCTGAAATGCTTAAAACATTTAATCTCAGGTATGTTGTTTATACCATGGGCGAAAAGGGCAGTATTATCATGAACGGGAACGAATTTTCGTTTATCGCATCACCCAAAGTGGCAGTTGCCGACACAGTTGGTGCAGGCGATTCATTTACCGCAGTTTTGACCACCGGTTTGCTGAGCGGAATCCCTCTGAAAAAAGTTCACGAGGCTGCAACCCGGACAGCTGCATACGTGTGCACACAAAAAGGGGCCACTCCGGTGATTCCGTTTAAGATATTTTAATCAGGTTGTTTATTAATTTCGGTTTAAAAACAATAAAAAGTACCTGCCAACAGAAAACCTGCATAAAAATTGCCCTACCTTTGAATTGAAAAATCGTACATTATTAATATGGAAGCTGTTACCAGCGATACATCTGAAGTTGGCAGTATTCTGCTTGATGTGGGAGCTGCCTTGATGAGTTCGGGAGCCAGCACTCACCGCACCCGGCTGACACTTGAAAGATTAGCCTCGGGTCTTGGTTTCAAAATTGAATTACTGATCACACAACGCGCTTTAATGGTCACTGTAATTGATAAAAACCAGGAACATTTCTTCAGCAGGTTAAAAAGAACATCACCACACCGGGTTAATTTCAAGATTGTCAGCGGAATCAGCCGGATGAGCTGGAAAGTGGCTGAAGGCAACTGGACACTGGAACAGGTTAAAACCGAACTGCGCAGGTTGAAAAAACTGCCTCATTATCCACAGTGGCTGGTTTTAAGTACAGTGGGATTGGCAGGGGCTGCATTTTGCCATATTTTCGGCGGTGGAATTATTGAAATGGTTGTCGCTTTCACCGCAACATTTGCCGGATTATTTGTCAGGAACTGGGCAACAAGGAAAAAATTCAATCCTTATGTTTGTGTCTATTTTGCTGCCCTCACTGCTTCGTTAATTGCCGGGATTGCTGAATATTTCGGTGTTGGAAATCAACCCGATGCAGCGTTTTCCACATCGGTGCTTTTCCTGGTTCCCGGAGTACCGCTGATTAATTCGGTAACCGATATGATGGACGGCAATATCCAGAACGGAATTGTAAGAATGGTAAATGGACTGATCATTGCCCTTGCAATTGCAATGGGTGTTTTTACTATCCGGATCTTCATAAATTTCTGATATGGAAATACTTGAAATCATAACAAAAAGTTTTGCTGCCGGAGTTGCCGGAGTGGGTTTTGCCATTTTATTCAATGTGCCGCAAAGAACCCTTTTCCCGATTGGTATTCTGAGCGCTCTGGGGGGACTTGTAAAATTCGGGACGATGTATTTCGGGTTAGGAATTGTTTTTGCATCGTTTCTTGCAGCAATCATTATCGGGATTGTGAGCATCCGGATGGCTTATTCAAAAGACAGTCCGCCGCTTGTGTTTTATATTCCATCGGTTATCCCTCTTGTTCCCGGATTCTTTATTTACAAAATGATGCTTGGAGTGATGTCACTGACATCTGTCAACGATCCTGATTTATATCTTCAAAACCTTATTTCGACAGTCAATAATGGGACAAAAGCCATATTTATCCTGATTTCGCTTGGAATCGGGGTGGCAGTGCCGATGCTGATTACACGCAGGGAAACCATTAAAAAGAAATAATCCGTTAATACTTTAAGCATAATTCTGACCAAATGGATGTTTTGGCTTTAAAAAAGTATTGATAAATTTCAGCGGTTTTTGCTAAGTAAAGAAACCTGATTAAACCATATTTTAAAAAATATTATGACAAGAAGAATCATCGGAATCCGCGAGAAACTGCCCATTCTGGAAAGTTTGCCTTTAAGCATTCAGCACCTCACTGCAATGTTCGGCGCAACGATTTTAGTTCCGATTTTGTTGGGAGTCGATCCGGCAATCGCGCTGTTTATGAATGGGATAGGCACATTGCTTTACACCTGGGTCACAAAAGGCGGAATACCTGCCTACCTTGGTTCAAGTTTTGCATTTATTGCCCCTACCCTGCTTATTATCAGCTCTTACGGAGGTTTTCAGCATGCGCAGATCGGGTTCATTTTCTTCGGATTGTTTTTTATTATCATTTCATTCGTTGTAAAATTATGGGGAATTAAATGGATTGATGTGGTAATGCCTCCTGCTGTAATGGGCGCGGTTGTGGCAATTATCGGGCTCGAACTGGCCCCTGTTGCTGCACAGCAGGCCGGATTAGCGCCGTGGCCGACCAACGTTGGTTCTACTGTTGCACCTTTCGAGGTTTCTGCAAATACTTTAATTGTTTCGATGTTTACATTACTGGTTGGAATTTTTGGTTCGGTGATGTTTAAAGGTTTTATGCAGGTTATCCCGATTCTGGTAGCAGTTGTGGCAGGTTATCTGCTTGCGCTGGCGATGGGAATGGTCGATACAACAGCCATTACAAATGCGCCCTGGCTGGGACTTCCCCATTTCCAGGCACCGGTTTGGGATACAAATGCCATCCTGATAATTGCGCCAGCAAGTATTGTTGTTTTGGCGGAACACATCAGTCACCTGATTGTAACCGGTAAAATAACCGGCGAAGACCTGATGAAAAATCCCGGTTTACACAAATCACTTTTAGGTGATGGTATTAGCAATGTAATTTCAGGAGTTGCCGGCTCGCCACCTAACACAACTTATGGCGAAAATATTGGAGTGATGGCAATTACCCGCGTTTATTCGGTTTGGATTATCCGGGGCGCTGCCCTGTTGGCCATTACTTTTTCGCTCATCGGAAAAGTTTCGGCAGCCATTTCAACCATCCCGACTGCTGTAATGGGTGGCATTACAGTGCTGCTTTACGGTGTAATTGCGGTTCAGGGATTCAGGATTTATGTGGAACAGAAAGTCGATTTCAGTAAAAACAGCAACATGGTTCTGGGCGCGATAACTTTTGTTGCCGGTGTAAGTGGGGCAAGCATAAATATCGGATCAGTTCAGTTGAAAGGAATGGCGCTTGCTGCAGTTGTCGGAGTTGTACTATCGCTGATATTATGGATGCTTGGAAAAATGGGATTGCTGAATAATGACGCTTAAAACCGGTTCCTGAACAATTTGGTTGTTTTTGCATCGACAGTATCTTCATTTAAGTACTTTATTTATATTTGAAACGTTAAAAATCAAATCTTATGAAAAAAATATTATTGCCAGTTATCCTGTTTTTTTTGGGCATCCTGTCAATTTATGCACAGAACAGCAGTAGTTCCGAATCGGTATCTTCAGATAAAAATTCATTTTCGGTGCAAATCCTGAAACATGCGCTGGGTGTCGATTACGAAAGAAAAATTTTCAAAAATTTCGGATTGGCAATCAGCGGGGGTTTATCGGGCGCTGAAATTGAGGCAAAATACCACCTGAAACCACAAATCAATTCCCCGTCGGTTGGTTTTGCTACCGGATATACCTGGTATTCGATCGAAGATCTGGACCCCAATAAAATATCGGTGGAAACCTCGCGTATCAACATGTTCTTTTTCGAATACAGGGCGCCAAAAAACCTGGTTTTTACTGCCGGGCTCGGATGGTTCGATTATGAAGGAAAAGCAAGAATCAGGGCAAGAGGCGGGATTGGTTTTTATTTCCCGTGGTAA
>JBBIPU010000110.1:0-14536 GCA_037442685.1 Draconibacterium sp.
TGCTGCGAAATGCCGGCATCAAAACACCGGTAATTGTGATGAACCCGGAACAAAGCAGTTTCCAGCAAATTATCGATTACCAGCTGGAGCCAAATATTTACAGTATTGAGTTGCTTGAAAGTTTTATGAAAACTGTTACTCAAAACAGTCTGAGCGAATTTCCAGTTCACCTGAAAATTGATACAGGAATGAACCGGCTGGGTTTAAAAACCGATAACGAAATACAGGATGTAATTCAGATGATTTCCGGAAAAGGCAACGTTAAAATACAGTCAATATTTTCGCACCTTGCAGCCAGCGATGATGCCAGTCTCGATTCGTTTACAAATCAACAGATTTCAAGATTTGAAGAAGTTGCCAAAATGGTTACTGACTCGTTCCCTTACAAAATTGACCGGCACATTTTAAATTCGGCAGGAATTGAACGATTCCCTGAAAAACAGTTCGAAATGGTACGACTTGGAATCGGATTGTACGGAATTTCTGTCACTGGTTTACCGTTGCAGAATATCAGCACTTTACGTAGTACTGTCTCGCAGGTAAAAAAAGTAAAATCGACCGAAACAATCGGGTACAGCCGGAAAGGGAAAATAACTAAGGACAGCGAAATTGCAATCGTTCCGCTGGGTTACGCCGACGGGCTCGACCGTAAATTGGGAAACAGGAACGGATCGGCTTTTATTCATGGTAAAAAAGTTTCCATCATCGGCAATATCTGCATGGATATGCTCATGTTAGATGTTACCGGCATCGATGTAAAACCGGGAGACAAGGTGGAGATTTTCGGACCACACATTTCTATTTCTGAAGTGGCTGAAAAAGCGGGCACCATTCCATATGAAATTTTAACAGGAATTTCGCAAAGAGTAAAACGGGTTTATTTGCAGGAGTAATAAAAAAGTTCCGAGTTTCGAGTTCGGAGTTCGGAGTTTGACAAAATAAAATAATAATGGCTCATCAAAATCAAAAAAATATATTTCTCATTATCAATCTGTTTGCCGGTCATAGTGAAAACCGGAAAAGGAAAGTTGAAACTGTTATTACATGGTTGCTATCGAAAGCCGGCAAGGTTGAGTTTGCCTACACCGAATATCCCGGACATGCCACAGAACTGGCAGCCAAAGCTGCCGGTGGTGGTTTCGACATTGTGGTTGCCGTTGGTGGTGATGGAACTGTAAACGAAGTTGCAAAGGGACTGATCGGGACTTCGGTCCCGATGGGTATCTTTCCGATGGGTTCGGGAAACGGACTGGCACGGGAACTTGGAATCCCGATGAATATTTCGAAATGCGCAGCTGCATTGATTAACGGAAGTGTAATTGAAATGGATGTTTGCCGAGTTGATAACCAGCGTTTTTTATGCACCAGTGGAATAGGTTTCGATGCGCAGGTGGCCGATAAAATGAGCAAAGCAAAAACCCGCGGATTTCTGCGTTACATTCAGTTAACAGTGCAGGAAAGCATCAGATTTAAACCTTTTCAAATCAGAATGAAAATTGATGCTGAAATCGTTGAGAAGAAGGTTTTTATCGTCACATTTGCCAATGCAAAACAATTCGGGAATAATGCTTTTATTGCTCCTTCTGCCAATATTTCCGACGGATTGATCGATGTTGTGGTTATCAATCCTTTTAACAAAATATGGTTGCCGGTTTTCGGGATCGGGCTTTTTCTTAAAATCATTCCGAAACTGCCATTTGTCGATAATTACAGGGTAAAAACTATTGAGCTTGAATTTGCCGGCACTTCGATCTACCATTTCGACGGGGAACCGGGAAAACTTACTGTACCGGCAAAAATCAGTGTTGATCAGAAAAAATTGTTTGTCGTTACCGGGATAAATCGAGGGAATAAATAACAATTTGTTTTTGGCTGAAACGGAAATTTACACGAATGTCGAAAACCGGTTTTACAAAAAACCATTTTAAAGAATTCAGGAGATTTTCGATTTCAGATTTTTTCGGAGTACATTTTAAAGTTATTTAAAATTGCCTGCCAGCCATTTTTCTGCTGCTCAACTGAATGAATATTTTCAGCATCAAAAGTTTCCACAACCTTTACTATATCTCTGGTTTTTTCAAAAAAAACATCCACAACTCTTTCGTCGCCAAGCCGGTAACTGATTTTTTTGTGTAAAACCACCACTGTATAAATTCCTTCAAAATCGAAACTCATTTTACCATCCCGTGAAGCCATCGTATAACTGAACTTTCCTCCGACCCTGAAATCATTTGTGGCTTTCGGGCAGTGCCAATCGTCTGATGCATGGTTCCATTGCATTACATGCTCAGGTTTTGTCCATGCTTCCCATATTTTTTCAACCGATGTGTTTACCAGCGTCTCAATTGTAATTTTCATCTCAGTTAATTTTTCTGTCTGACATTCCTTTTCCTGATTGTTTCAGCACCTGTACAAACCTCTATTTCACGGAACAGTTAAACATCCAGTATATTCCGAACTTATCAGCACAACTGCCATAGTAACCTCCCCAGAACATTTCCTGTAATTCCTGCAAAACAGAACCTCCAGCCGATAATGCTTCAAATAATCTTTGGGTTTCAATCCGCGAATCGGGTTCAAGATTAATATAAACGTTGTTTCCTTTGTTCACTGTAAAACCCATCGATTCAGGAGCATCGGTACCCATTAATAAATGCCCGCCTGAAATGGGCAATTCCACATGCATTACCAGGTTTTTGTCTTCTTCAGGCAATTGAGGCATCCCTTCAACGGCAGGAATATCGCTGAATCGTGAAATGCCATTTCCTGTAAATTCAGTATTAAATACCGATTTATAAAAGTTAAAAGCTTCCTCTGTATTGCGGGGAAAATTGAGATAAGTGCTGACCCTTGACATATTTCTGAATTTTAAATTATTCAGAAATAGAACAACCAAAAATACAGTAATGTTTTATATGAAACCAAATGAAACCGAAATCAGAAAAGAAGTTTTAACAGAAATGACAGATATTACACTTTCGAATGTTTCAGAAATTTTCTGATTTTTAGTTTCAATTCGTCTGCTTTGATAGGTTTTGTAATGTAATCGTCGAATGTCTCACTGTATTTATCTTTTTCCTCGTCGAGTGCAAATGCAGTTTGTGCGATAACCGGCAAATCCCGTTTGAAATTCTTAATAATTTCGGCTGCCAGTTGCCCGTCAATAACAGGCAGGCTGATATCCATCAAAACAAGACCGATTTCGTTGTTGTAACGGCACAATTCAACCGCCTCGGCACCGTTATTTGCCACAATTATTTTCAAATTGCTGTTTTTCAGTATCTGGTTCAGGTAGAGCAGCGAAGTTTCGTCATCTTCAACAATCAGAATTGTTTCTTCAAGGGTATCAATTCCACTTGTCAATGTTTCATTTTTATCAATTTCGCTGACAGTTTCCTTTTGCAGACTGTTCGGAAGAGTGAAAAAGAAAGAGGTTCCTTTGCCAGGTTCGGAATTAATCCAGATTTTGCCGCCTAACATTTCTACGTAAGCTTTTGAAATGGCAAGTCCGAGACCGGCTCCTTCGTAAACATTCGTCGGTCCTGAATTTACCTGAACAAACCTTTCAAAAATAGATTTCTGCTTATTCAGCGGTATTCCGATCCCGGTATCTTTTATATAGAAAATCAACTCATTTTCAGCTACTTCGTAACCAAATTCGATGGTGCCTTTTTTTGTAAATTTCAAAGCATTCTTAATCAGGTTGGTTAAAATGGCATAAACCTTTTCCCTGTCGGTTTTGATCGAAGATTGTTCGTTGGTTATCGGATAATTTACGACCAGTTTCAGGTTCTTTTGTTTTGCCTCGAGTTTAAAGAAATTGTATAAAAATTCGAGCTGTTCGTTAATGTTTGTGTCCGAGAAATAAACATCCATTTGCCCCGATTCAATTTTCGAAATATTGATCAGGTCGTTGATAATATTGAGCATCCGTTCACCGCTTTTTTTAATGATATCGATAAACATGTGCTGTTCTTCGCCTGAAAGTTTGGGTTCTTTAAGCAATTCGGCAAAACCAAGGATGCCGTTCATCGGTGTGCGTATTTCGTGACTCATGTTGGCAAGAAATGCCGATTTCAGCCGGTCGCTTTCCTCAGCCCGGTCTTTTGCTGCAACCAGGTCCTGGATCATTTTCTTTCGTTCGATAATGATTGACAATTCATGAGCAATTAAAATCAGAAGCCTGATCGCGGCCTGGTCGTAAGCATTTTCGTCGATATAACTTTGCACTACCATAACACCGATTGCTTTTTCACCACTCATCAGGGGCACACCTAACCAGCAAGCAGCCGGCGAACCCAGCAATTCAATATTGTTTTCCTTTGCGAACCTGGCTTCATCTTCGCTGTTTAGCAAAACAGGTTTGCCTAATTTTAATACCTGTCCTGATAAAGATTTTCGGGCATCCCATTCAACAAAATCATCTTTTTCGTCTTCAAAAATCACTTTTCTCAGAGTTTGTGTATCAGGCTGATAAAGAGCAACAAAAAAGTTTGTAGTGTCGATAACTTTACTTAACTCCTTTCGAACGATGATCAGAAGTTCCCCGACTGATTTATCAAACATCTGTGTGCCGGTTATTACGTGCAAAATCTGCTGGATTTTTTCATCGCGTTTGCGCTGGGTAATATCGTTTATTATCACCACAGCACCTGTAATTTTATTCCTGGCATCCATTATCGGATCAAACAATACTTCACAGGTCTTACCATTAATCTCTATTTCAGTTGTTTCACAGGATTTGGTTATTTTCATTCTTTCGAACGGACTTTCTTCCTTTGGAAAATTATCCCCAAAAAGTAACTGTAAATAATGTTTGCCAGAAAGCTTATTTTCCCAGGCATTTAACAATTTCTGAAATGCCAGGTTGGTTTGCATAATTCTTTGGTTCGAATCGAGCAGTGCAATTCCGCTATGCATTGCCTGAAAAGTTCTTTTCCAGTTCTCCGATGCCTGTTTCATTGCCAGTTCAGTACGTTTGCGATCGCTGATATCCCTGAATATCCCCAGAATCAGGGTTTGGTTTTCTATTTTAACAGGATATGTTGTAATCTCAACCGTAACTTTTGTTCCATCTTTTCGAGTAAGGATAAATTCTACAGGACCGGTTGGATTCCCTGGAAGACTCTCGGTTAAAAGTTTTTGTGCTTTTAAAATTTGCGACGGAGATAAAATTTTCAGTTTGAGAAAATTTTTGCCGATAAGTTCAGATTTATTATATCCGAGTAAATTCTCAGCCGCAATATTGCTATCGATAAAATTACCATTTACGTCGCTCAGATAATAGGCTACCGGGGCATAATTAAATAATATTTTTAATCTTTCCTCCGAGTTTCGCAATGTATCCTCTGCCTTTTTCTGCTCTGTAATATCAATGGTGTATCCTGCAAGATATTCGGGTTGATTATCGATTATTATCGGGAATTTTACTGTTGTATAATATCTTCCGTTTAATTCCTCCTCATATATCGCATGTTTTCTTTCTTTCAAAACTTTTCTATCATCTTCAACCATTTTCTTTGCCATCTCCGAAGGAAACAATTCATCCATTGTTTTACCAATCATTTCATTCAGAGGCATGCCCAGCATTTGCTCAAAATTATTGCTTAACTGCAACGCCCTTATTTGCTTATCTTTAAAAAAGACATAAATAGGGCTGTTTTCCATAAAATGCCTGAAAATTTCGTCACGCTCTTTCAAGGCAATTTCAGCATGCTTCTGCTCGGTAATGTCAAAAAAAGCTGCAACAAAATGGTCTTGTTTGTATTGGTAAGCAACAATATCGTACCATTTATCAGTAATTTGAAAATATTGCTGAATCCTGACATCTTTACCGTTCCTTGCCACTTCCCCAAAGATTTCAAACCATTTAAACGGATCATTTTCAATGCCAGGAAAAGCTTCGGTCACCAGTTTTCCGACTGGATTGACCCCTGTCATTTTCTGATAGCTCTGATTTGCATCTAAAAAGTAATAATCAACCGGTTTTCCCGATTTGTCGTACACCATCCGGTGATATGCAACTCCAATCGGCCCCTTTTCGAAAAGTGCCTTAAAATTTACCTGGCTTTCCCAATGGGCCGCTTCAGCAAGTTTTTGTTCTGTTATATCCCTGAATTCAGTTATCCTGACAGTTTTGCCTCCGTAAGGAATATTTCGTGCTTCAACCCTGACTGGAAATTCCCTGTCATCTTTTCTCAACCCAACAGCTTCATAAGGTTTTTCGTTACCCTCCGAAATATTTTTAAGAACTAAACCGCGATAATTTTCAGCAATCAGTTTAAGTCCATCCATGCCAATCAACTCATCAAATGAATAGCCGGTTATTTCCGACAATCTCTGGTTGCAATCTATAATTTTCCCTTTGTCATGAATGGCTATCCCTCCGAAAGATGCATTATGCAATGCTTTAAAACGTTTTTCACTTTCGAGAAGAGCCTGATTGGCTTTTTTCTCCTCGCTGACGTCTTTTCCAAAAAAAGAAGCTCCAACCACTTTATTATCAATAACAACCGGACTCATTGCAACCTCAATGAAAATGTCACCTTGTTCAAGTTCGATTTTATCATTGAAAACAAAATGTTCGTTATTAAAAGCCCTGTCATATCTTTCTTTCCAGATTGTCCGCAACTGCGGCGGCAAAGCATCAAGAATGTTCATTCCCTTTACCAGCCGGACTCCGAAAGTCAGCTCAAAAGTATTTGCGAAAACCTCGTTGATGTACTTTATTCGGTAATTCAAATCGATCGACCAGATACTTTCAAGCGAATTTTCAATGATTGCCTTTAAATTTGCTTCATTCTCGCTCAGAATTTTCTCTGTCTGAAACCTTTCCTTACTGTTTTTCTCGTTTAAATCGACAATTGAATTGTATTTTTTCTGCAATTCGTTGAGTTCTTTGTCAAGTTCTTCCTTCGATTTTTCCTGAAAATCCATGTTTTGTGTAATTTTCGAAATGTTTATGGCTATTTGTAAATCTTTATCAGGCAGGTCGAAAATACAAATTTTTAAAATACCAGTGATATTTGATGTAAATTACTTTACACATTAGTAACCAGCTATTTAGGTAAAAAGAAGAGTGTGTTTAAAAAATACCGAAACACAAAACCTGTTATTTTTTACTGCCAATCAAATAATAAAACAGTGTTTAGTCTGAAACAAGGCAGATAAAACAACTCCATTTGTTGTTTATTACAGCGGAATGCTATTTTTTGATCAAATCAATATAAATCAAATCAGTTTCATTCCAGTTTTCCTTATCGGGTGTAAATGAAATAAGCCTGTTCCCGGTTTCTGGAATTTCAATCTCACCAAGATTAACCAGATCGAATTTGTCGCCAGTGGATTTTATTTCGGAAGAGATTTTCTGATTGCCCGACTGAATATTCAAAATGCAATTCCCGCTTGTTTTTATCAATCCTTCGATTTTATATTTTCCCGGTTGGGTTGAATTGAACATCCATTCAAGCCGCACCCGGGGATCGATCCAGTTCCTGATTGCCGGGTTGTTTCCGGTGTCGTCCAAAACAGCCTGCGTCCCGTAGCCCGGGTTGTAAATATCGGCAAAATCGGCAGTCAGCGTGATCGTACTGTCTTTTAATGAAGGCATGTTGCTGATTATTTCAGGTTTCCCTTTGATTTTCACCACCACAACCGTGTTGTATGCATCGAAAATAACTGAAGGTGCGTTAATCAGCACATCATCATTTTCGTATTTCCAGGCAAATTTTTGTTTCGGATTCGATAGAAGATAAACATCGCTTATTTTCGATTTCAGCCCGGGAACCCTGAGGATTTCATCTTTTGGCCAGTTAAAAACATGCAGGTACAACAAATTGTTGCCATCAACTTCTTTTTGAGTGCATCTTCCCCATGGCAGTTTAAAGAACGGACTTGCCGATGTTCCGTAAATCGATTCGCTGTTTTGCTGCATCCAGATTCCGATCTGTTTTAACCGCACAATACTTGAATCGGGGATCAGACCCTCAGCAGTTGGTCCAACATTCAGTAAAAGATTTCCTCCTTTACTGGCAATGTCAGCCAGCATCTGAATCAGCGTTTTGGTCGATTTCCAGTTGTTGTCATACCATTTGTAACCCCAGCTTGTGTTCATTGTCATGCAAACTTCCCAATCGTAACCGAGGCCAGTCGGGGGAACATGTTGTTCGGGTGTTGAAAAATCTCCGGGCCAGGATCGGAATAAGCGGTTATTTGTAATTAAATCCGGATACCTGTCTGTTTCTTTTTGAAGTAATTTTGCTGCTTCCTCTGTCATTCCGATCGGAGTATCCCACCACAAAATATCGAGGCCACCATAATTTTCGAGAATTTCCTTTACCTGCGGCATCGCTTTGGAATTGATGTAATTCATAAATGAATCGCGTTTTAATCCGGGATCCCAGTGAGGAATTCCTTTTTCAATTCCCGAATACGCCCCTCCCGGTTCGTGCCAGTCCTGTGCCTGCGAATAATAAAATCCCAAACGGATTCCATATTTTCTGCATGCATCGGCAAGTTCCTTCAGCGGATCGCGTTTAAAGGTCGTGGCATCGTAAATATTGTATTTACTTGCAAGCGAATGATACATGGCAAACCCATCGTGATGCTTTGAAGTGATTACAATATATTTCATTCCGGCGCTTTTTGCCAGTTTAACCCATGCTTCAGCATCAAATTTAACCGGGTTGAAATTTTCAGCAATCTTTTCGTAATCCCTGACCGGTATTTTTGCACGAAACATAATCCATTCGCTGATCCCCGGAACCTCCTGCCCGTTCCATTCACCAGCAGGTTGAGCATACAATCCCCAGTGAATAAACATCCCGAAACGGGCCTCGCGCCACCATTTCATTTTTGCATCGTGATTAATTTCTTCTTCACATTTAACAGGTTGCCCGGTTTTAGGATTACAAGCAAATAATATCGAAAAAATGCCGATTACTGCAATTATTTTTTTCATGATTCCCTGATTTTAGAAAATTCACCTTTTGAACTGGTATAAAATTCATAATAATAATTACAATTTTAAGCAGGCCAACAAATTTCCGAAAATGAATTATAACAGCAATGAAGTTAATCTGAACCGTGAAAATACGGGCGGTTAAAATTTGAATCCGTAATTAATTCCCAGAATATTCACAGAGTTTCTATCGGAAAAATAATCAATCAGCCTGTAATAAAGCCCAAACTCATGGTTCTTTTTGAATTTACGTGTAAAACCCACGTCGTATCTCGCCTTGTAATATTCCTTTTCACGGAAATTGTGAAAAAGTTCGCAACTGATGTATGGTTCAGCCTTTACTCCTTTTATGTTGTAAGCAAGTTTGGCCCGGGGCCTGAAATAATAGGTATCCCAGGGAATATCTCCCGAATCGGTGTCGTTGGTAAACCTTGCCCGCAATGAGCCGCTAAAGCGTTTATAATCTGTTTTCCCCGTAACGTCGAAAACCGCACTTTGTGATACAACGTTTCCACTTTTTTTTACATTGGTGCTAATCCGGTAAGCTGCCGCAAAATCAAGAAATTTAAATGCCCCGTAACCCAGTTTTCCCTCAAAAATGTATTCATCCACAGTAAAATCGTCCTGCAACCTGAGTTCAGGAATGAAACTGAATTCAAACTTCTTCAGAAATTTTTTGGCCAGTTCCACTTCAATCCAGGTGCCAAACTTTTCAGTTTTTGAATAAGCAGCAAAAAAAAAAGGGAAAATAAAGATTAATAATAAAAATCGCTTTTTCAATAATTTATGCCTCTTTTAGTATTGTGACCATTTACTTCGAAAAATATCGTGATCTGGGCAACATCGCGTAAGAAATCAATTTTTTCGATGTGATATCTTTTTATTACAATTCCGGTGCGCTTTTCAAGATCTGCCAGCATTTCAGGTTCTCTTTCACTGTGGAGGTTCTCAATATTTTCATACACAATCCGCAAGGAGTCTTCCTGCCTTAACATCAGAACTTTTTCAAGTACATACAAAACTCCAACCAGTAAAATATTCACCAGTGTTAGTTCGAAATATCCGATGTAATCTTTCGAAAGTGCATTTATTACTGAAACTGCAATAGTTACAAACAAGTAGGTCATTTCTTTTGGAGGAATTGCATCGGTACGGTACCTGATTATTCCAAAGATTGCAAACAATCCAAGTGCAAAACCAAGCTCAAGTTTTATATTTTCAAGTAAAAAAACCAGTAAAAAAACCGCAACGCTAATGGCGAAATAACTGAAGTAAAATTCCTTTTTCCGGCTGATCCGAGAATATAATAGAACAACCAATGTAGTTGCAACCAGGTTAAAGCCAAACCTGATCAACAACATTGTAAAACTTTCGAATTGCAATAAGTTTATCGCTAAAATATTTAATATGTCCATTGTTTGTTTAGTTTAAAATTTCTTTTTGTATAAATCGTAATCGTGGCTTAAATGCATTTCTTTTTAAATCAGGTTCAAGTGTCGCCCTTCCCATACAATATTTCGATAATCCCCGTTGTCTGATTTTCAACTGGCGTAATATCGAAATAATGGGAGACGATTTCAGGCTGCGTCCTCTTTTCAATTCAAAAATAACCAGATTTTCAAACTTTTCTTCTCCGTAAGCATTCCAGAATACAGGGCCAATGTCGATTGTACAGCGATCGAGCTTATCTTTACTGATTAAAGTTATTCTTTGAAATTTATTGTGCAGGGCAGGCTGAAGATCGTTCCCTTTCAAATCTGTATTTTCACTGATAAAACTGATTTCTTCAGGCGAAAAATCTTCACTGTCAAAATCAGTTTGTATTCTTATTTTTTCAGTTCTGCTTTTGTTGGTTTTAAATTTTATCTCCAGAAAACTGCTGTCGGTCGAAAGGTATTTCCGCTGCCTTATTTTATGACGGTTCAGTTTCTGGTTATGATGTTTTAAAAACATGGCATTCTTTTCTGTATCGAAATAAGTTGTTTCGTATTCCATCAAACGTTGCCCGTTAATTTCAAGTATGTCGTAATAAGGAAGTGTGGCTTTAAGCAGTTCATACAACTTTGAAATATGAAACCAGTATTTCCGGTCGATGCGGTTCATTAACTTCACCTCCTCTGTTTCTTCAAGCGAAACAGGTGAAAACCCGGAAATTATTTTATTGATTTCTTTCAAGTTAGCTGGCTGATTTAATTTTAAGGCCACAATATTATTGATTTTTATTAAGAATCAGTAACATTTTAACGTTTAAATACCTGTTTTAAATCAGTATCTGAATTCATCAGCCGTTACAGGTATTTTCTTCAAAACCCTCAGTATTTATTTGAATAATGTAAAACAGACACTTCTTACAGCAATTCTTTGGTAAGAGTGCTAATTTTCATAGGTTTCAAGCAGAATTTGTAATCAGAAATTATTACGTTTCCAATTGTTGGAAGAATGCAACTGACCGGTATTTTACCTTCACATTTTACTCCGGAAAGTATTTCGAATCATTTAAAATCTGTTGATAATCATTGTTTTTCATCAGATCGGCCAGTTTCGTTTCCGGGTATTTTTCCATGTATTTCCTTACAATCTGCCAACCTATCCAAACTCCAGTCCTTCCAGGCGATTCAAGCGGGAAACCGCTTGTGGTGGGACTGTTGTTGATGTAGCGGATGATATCCATTCGCTTGTTTGAGTAAAGCATTTTATATTCAATCAGTTGCGACCACATTTGTGCTTCGTTTCTTTTACACCAGTCGAGTTGCAAACCTGTGTATCCGATTTTAAGCGAGTCCTCAGTATCGGGCAACATCGCATCGACAAAATACATCAGTTTTCCGTAATATATCATGTTGTCAAGTAAGGTTGTGGCTTTTGCCGGTATTTCAAACTCAGTGATTCCCCAGGCATAAACAACATCAGAAACAATCTTGTCTTTTTGCATATTCAGGATTTTATATTGCGGCGTTGAGCTCAGTTTCCGGTAATAAACGCAATCCCTTCCAAGATATTTATCGAGGCTGATCCCGATAATGTTCTCAGCCGTTACAACCGACTGATTAAATCCTGAGATATAAGTGTAAATTGCAGGTAATTTTCTATCGGGAAAATGATACTGGTAGTATTTAAATGCTTCATTCAGCTGATTTTCGATTTTATCAAAGTCAGTAAATTCCTTATCCACCAGGTTTTTCACGCTCAAAATCATTGTGTCGGAAAGAAACCGTTTCATTCCGTTGAAGAAAAAGGTGTCTTCAATACCCCCAATCTGGATTATCCTGTAAGTAAAAAGGTCAAAAAAATCGGGGTACCTGTTTCTTAATTCTTTGATTGAATTTACAGTGTCGCCCTTATTTATTGAAAACAGTTCCTTTTCGAACCGAACGATTTTAACATTTTCCTTTATGTTGGAGATGTTGACTTTCAACGGATTTTGCTTGCACCCAAAAAGTGTGGTTATAATAAAAGAAGCAAATAAAAACAGTTTTAAAACCTTCATTTTAACTAATTTTTAATCATTACGGTCAGATAAAAAAAATATTGCGAAAGTGAAGTAAAAATTGGAGATTTGCAACCGGGTTCCCAGTTCCCAGTTCCCAGTTGCGGGTTCCGAACTCTGAACTCTGAACCCGAAACTTTAAACTGCTGCGTATGAAAGTTGCTTTAGCTCAGTTAAATTACACGATTGGCGATTTTGAAGGAAATTCGGCAAAGATTATCGACTGCATCAATAAATCAAAAAATGAGGGCGCCGATCTGGTGGTTTTTTCCGAACTTTCGGTGACAGGTTATTATCCGCACGATTTGCTTGAAAAAAAAGAATTTATTCAGAAGGCAGAAAGTGCAGTGGTAAAAATTGCCGAAACCTGCCAAGGAATTGCAGCAATCGTCGGCGCCCCGAGAATCAATGAAAATGCCCGTGGCAAGCAGTTGTTTAATTCGGCATTCTTTCTTTCCGATGGAAAAATACAACACATCAGTAACAAAACATTATTGCCAACCTACGACATTTTCGACGAATACCGGCATTTTGAACCCAACCGTCAGTTTGAGGTTGTAAAATTTAAAGGAGAAAAAATTGCAGTAACCATTTGCGAAGATTTGTGGGACGAACAACCGACTGCCAACATTTTCGGAAAGGATAAACTTTACCAGGTTTCGCCGCTGGAAGAACTGGCAAAATTCAATCCTGATTTTGTAATTAATATTTCAGCCTCTCCTTTTTCGTACAACCAGGAAGAGTGGCGGAAAAATGTGCTGATTAACAAGGCAAAAAAATACAAAGTTCCCATTTTTTATATCAATCAGGTTGGTGCCCAGACTGAGCTGATATTCGATGGAGGTTCGGTTGTGATTGATAAAACCGGTGAAATTGTTAAGGAATTAAAATATTTTGAAGAAGATTTTTTAATTGTCGACACTGGAAATATGGGCAAAAAACAGCTTCAGCCCAAAACCGAGACCGTAGAAAGAATTCATGATGCACTTGTTTTGGGAATCCGCGATTATTTCAGGAAAATGGGTTTCCGAAAAGCCACTCTCGGATTGTCGGGGGGAATTGATTCAGCACTTACCCTGGTTTTGGCAGTCCGCGCGCTGGGAAATGAAAATATTCGCGTTCTGCTGATGCCTTCGAAATATTCGTCGGGGCACAGTGTTGATGATGCACGCCAACTTGCTGAAAACCTTGGTATTCAATATGATATTGTAAATATACAATCTGCTGTTGATGCTTTTGAAGCCGGTTTGACTTCCCTTTTTACCGGAACAACTCCCGATGTTACCGAAGAAAACATTCAGGCCCGGACCCGCGGAATCTATTTAATGGCGATTTCCAACAAATTTGGCCACATTCTGCTGAACACCACTAACAAAAGTGAATGCGCTGTGGGTTACGGAACCCTTTACGGCGACATGAACGGCGGACTTGCAGTGCTGGGCGATGTTTACAAAATGGATGTTTTCAGACTTTCGAACTTTATCAACCGGGAGAAGGAAATCATCCCACGGAATACAATCACCAAACCACCGTCTGCCGAGTTACGTCCCAACCAGAAAGATTCCGATTCGTTGCCCGAATACCACGATCTTGACAGGATGTTGTTTGCTTTTATCGAGCAAAATCTTTCACCTAAAGAAATTGTGGAAATGGGATTCGATGAAACGGTGGTGAACAAAGTAATCAGGCTTGTGAACACGAACGAATACAAACGTTTCCAGGCAGCTCCCATTCTGCGCATCAGTTCAAAAGCCTTCGGTTTTGGAAGAAGGATGCCGCTTGTGGCGAGATACTAAGATTATTACCAGGTTCCCGATTCAGTAACATTTTTATTTTAGTCAACTTAAAATACTATCTGCCGTTTACTATCTGAAACAGATAATCCAAAACGGATAGTCTGTAAAAAATTTACCTACTTTTGTTTACATGTCAGTAATAAAAGGGATCGAAGAGGAAACCCTGATTCAACGGTTTATCAGCGGTGAACAGACTGCTTTTGAATTGCTGTTCCGTTTTTATTATCCGGGGTTGGTTGTTTTTGCATCTCATATTATTTCAAACCGCGATGAGGCTGAAGAAATCGTTCAGGA
>JBBIPU010000111.1:0-3196 GCA_037442685.1 Draconibacterium sp.
GAGTTATAAACTAAATCAAAATATTCACTCTCTTAGCAAATCTGAGAATCTGATTTATCGTTTGTTTCCGTTTAACCCTCGGGTTCGGATTCAGGCATAGGAATCCGTTCACCTCTTTCTCTTTTCTTTACTTCGAATTTCTTTTCTTCATTAAAATTCGAACCGGTCAGTTTTAAAGTGTAAGTTCCGGGCTCTGCCATTTCATCCTCGTTTAACATTAAATCCCATTCGGTGAAATTTAATCCCCGTGAAGCGTTAACTTTAAATTCCTTCACTTTTTTGCGATTTGCATCCGAGATTTCAACAGTTACTTCTTCATCTTTTGCCAGATAAAAAGGTGCGTACAGTGGTTTTGCAGTTCTTTTGTACCAACTACCGGCAGCGAAAGGTAACATGCAATCCTCAATTCCGAGGATTCTGCAACCGGCATCCGAATTCATTTCCGCGATTTCCCTGATATACTTTACATCCAGTGCCCACACTCCCCTTCCGTGAGTGGCGATGATTGCCATATCGTCGCGGGGATGAATAACAAGATCGTGAACGTATGTATTGGGCAGATTTCCCGGCAGGCTTTCCCAACTTTCGCCGCCGTTCATCGAAACGTAAACTCCGAAGTCTGTACCAACATAAACGACTTTTTCGTTTTTCGGATCTTCCCTGATTACATTCACCGGTCCGCATGGAATATTTGCTGCAATACTTTTCCACGTCTGCCCGTAGTCATCCGATTTCCAGATGTAAGCGGCAAAATCGTCATCGCGTTTGCCATTTTGTGTCATGTAAACCCTGCCTTCTGCAAAACGCGACGCTTCCATTCGCGAAACCCATTTGCCAAAAGGTAAACTGGCATTTATTTCTGTCCAGTTTTCGCCACTGTTTTTTGTGATCCACACCCTGCCGTCATCGGTTCCGGCATAAATCAGCCCGAATTTTAAAGGCGACTCTGAAATTGTAAAAATGGTTTGATAAGGAATATCTCCTTTTTTAGTTGAATCGTTGTAAGTTAAATCAGGGCTGATCCGTTCCCAGGTTTTCCCTTCATTCATCGACCGGTGAATGAACTGAGATCCGTGGTAGATAATGCCCGGATTATGAGGAGAGAGAATAAAAGGCGCCAGCCACTGTGAACGTAATTTATCAACGCCTTCGGGTACCGGCGGCATTATGTTTTCATCTTCACCGGTTTTCATATTTGACCGGGTGATTGAACCGTAAAATCCTGCCGAATAAACAATATCAGGATCGTTGGGATCGATCGCGTGATTGCTCCCCTCACCGCCTGGTGCCCGATCAAATTCCACCGGCTGAATATTGTTTCGTCCGCGGCTCAGATCCACTTCCCCCCTGTAACTTCCATGATCCTGAACAGATCCGTAAACACGAAATGGCTCGGCCATGTCGTAATTGATATTGAAAAACTGCGCTAAAGGTAAGTTGTCATAAAAAGTTCTGAAATTCTCGCCATCGTATGAAATTGCCAGTCCGCCATCGTTTACGTTAACGAGATATCCGGGATTTTCAGGATCAATCCACAAACCGTGGTGATCCATGTGCATTCCGTCGAGCGTATGAAAAGTTTTACCGCCATCTTCAGAAACATTCAGAAACAGTCCCATTACATATATCTTATCCGGGTTCACCGGATCCACCCTGATCTGTCCGAAAACCCATCCGTAAGTCCCTGAAAGCTCTTCCATGTAACTGTTTTGTTCGCTTACCTGTGTCCAGTTTTCTCCTCCGTTATCCGAACGGTAAACAGTTGCGCCTTTAATTCTGCCTGTACTTGGTCTTCCGTAAGCATCTTCCTCATCTTCCTGTTTCTGGACGTCAGGTTTCTCCTCAGTAACCTTTTCATAATTGTCGATAAATGCATATACCACGTTTGGCGAACCTTTACAAAGGTCAATCCCGATTCTTCCCCGATACTTTGCTTCCGGCAATCCGTTTTCGATTTTGTTCCATGTTTTCCCTCCGTCAATTGTTTTGTAAATTCCGCTGCCGGCGTTATCGTCTTCATTTCTCGGATCGTTCCATTTTTTGCGGATTCTTTGCCAGGTAGAAGCGTACAGAATATCCGGATTTTTCGGATCCATAACCAGGTCGTAAGCACCAGTTTTATCATCAACATAAAGAATCTTTTCCCAGTTCTTTCCACCATCAATTGTTTTATAAACTCCTCTTTCTTCATTATTGGTCCATTCATTGCCGCCGGCAGCAACAAAAACAATATCAGAATTCGAGGGATGCACAATAATCCGGGCGATTGTATTTGTATTTACCAATCCAAGGTGTTCCCATGTTTCTCCGCCATCTTTCGAGCGGTAAATTCCTGCTCCTGCATTCGAACTTCTGAAAATGTTGGCTTCGCCGGTTCCTGCCCAGATGGTATTCTGGTTTTGCGGATCGAGCGCCAGATCGCCAAAAGCTGCCGACATTCCATGTTCGAATACCGGTTTCCATGTTACTCCTTCATTTTCGGTTTTCCAGATTCCACCCGATGCTCCTGCTACATAAATAGTGTAGTTTTTGCCTTTCGGAGTAACAACTTCAACATCGCACATTCGTCCGCTGATGTTGGTTGGGCCAACGAATTGCCACGGAAGATTTTTAAAAACTGAATTCTGAGTAAGTTCCACGTGCTTTTGAAACCAGCCGAGCCTGTTTTCAACAGTTGATTTTTGAATCACAGCCTGAGAATGCCCTTTTAATGTTGAGACTGATAAAGCTAATGACAAAAGCATTAATTTCAGGATCGCGGATTTTAAGGATTTTTGCCACATAACTGAATTTTTTAGGTTTATTCTGATTAATTAAAGTGCAATCTAACCATAAAAAATAACAATCTAAAGTGTTTTTAACCAGCCCGGTTTTTTATTTCCACTGAATGAAATATATATTTGATTTTTCAATTATTTATTTTCACCTTCAAACCGGATTTAATTTATAAAAACATATCGGATTATCCGGATTGAATTTTCCAGTTAGCTATGGATCAATTACATACAATTAACACGATTTACTTTTTGGGAATCAGAATTGATGAGCCTGTTGTGACAATTACCGATTTACTTGTTACCGTGGTGTGTCTGGTTTCGGCATGGAAAATTCACCGGTCGGGAAAACCGGAAAGGACATTTCTTTATTTCAAAATTTACTTTTTTACGATGGGAATTGCCACATTGCTGGGTGGACT
>JBBIPU010000111.1:3296-14345 GCA_037442685.1 Draconibacterium sp.
GCACTTTTTTTCATGACAAAAATCTCGCCTCACCAGTGGTTTAATTATTTATGTGTGAGCCATGTTTTTATGGCGATCGGTGCGGCATTTTTCTATCTTGGAACAACAAAAATCGACATGTCGGTGGTTGCAAGGCGCTGATTCGGGGAATGCCTTTATTTTCTGACAGAAAATTTCATTCAGTTTAAAAATTCTGAGTTGACCTAATTCTGAAAAATTATTATTCAGAAAACATGAATATCATTTGCCAGTAATTTCAAGTTTGAATTTAAACAAAACACAATCAGATACTTACGATAGAATGTATTCCGATGAATAAAATTGTTTTTTTTTGTTTTACCGAAAAGTACAAGTATTTGCGCTAATAATCCAAGAGTTCCAAAGTAGTGAGTCGTAAGTTTGATGCAGGTTTAACAATTAAAATTTACGGTTATGAAAACAACAGTTTTATCAATTCTTGCAGTCGTGTTTTTTATGGGAAGTACTGTCGCCCAGAATTCTTTAAAGATCCCGTTAATCGGATCAAAAGCTCCTTCTTTTAAAGCCGTTTCAACACAGGGAAATTTAAAATTCCCCGATGATTTTGGTAAAAGCTGGAAAATACTTTTCAGTCATCCTCAGGATTTCACTCCTGTCTGCTCTTCTGAATTACTCACACTTGCCAATATGCAAAAGGAATTCGACAAATTAGGGGTAAAAATTGCAGTGGTTTCCACCGATAATATTGATCAGCACAAAATGTGGGTATCGCATCTTGAGGAAATAGACTACAAAAATCATGGACCTCAGAAAATATATTTCCCGATTTTCGACGACCATGATAAAAATGTTTCGAAACTGTATGGAATGCTTCACGATCCTGTAAGCACGATCAAAGATGTGCGCGGGGTGTTTATAATCGATCCTGAAAACACAGTGCGTTCGGTCAATTTCTACCCGATGCAGGTTGGCCGGAATATGGATGAACTTGTAAGGCTGGTTGAAGCACTTCAAACGGTTGACCATGAAAAGGTTCTGACACCGGCAAACTGGCAGATAGGAGAAGATGTTATGGTTCCGTATTATCCTTACACCAGGGAACAACTTGCCGCAAATCCGGAATTGAAAGACGAATATTACAGCATGGGAAACAGGATGTGGTTCAAAAAAGCAGATAAATAAATTTCAAAAAAGCCTGAAACAGTTTTTTATAGATATAGTTTTAAAATTGACAACATTACGGGGAAGTGGAAGCTTCCCCTTTTTTTTATCTGCAAATACATCTTTTTTTAAGAAAACATAGTTTTCATCTGTAACGATTCCCGATAAATCAAGTCTTACATGAAAACCAAATTTTTCTATGAAAGTTGCATGTCTCCTGATTCTTTCAGTAATTGTTATATCCGTTGCCGGTGCGCAGGGAATAGTAAAGAAAAACTACGCTGCCCAAAAAGTTGAAAACCTGAATATTGATATCGATGGTAAATTTGCCGAACCTGAATGGCTTTTGGCAAAGTGGGAAAATAATTTTTTACAGTACGAACCTGACCAGGGAAAAACTCCATATCAGAAAACCGAATTTGCCTTGCTTTACGATCAGGATAACCTGTACATCGGAATTAAATCGTACGACCAGAATCCTGACAGTATTTCGCTCAGAATGACACGCCGCGATATTACCGATGGCGACATGGCAGGAATAATTTTTGATACTTACAACGACAAGCGCACTGGATTTTCATTTATTGTATCGGCTGCAGGAGTAAAAACCGATTTCATTATGACAAACGATGGTGCAAATGAAGATCAGACCTGGGACCCGATCTGGTGGGTAAAAACAATGAAAACCGGCGATGGTTGGAATTCAGAAATGAGGATTCCGCTTTCGCAACTCCGCTTTAAAGAGGGAGAGGAACAATTGTGGGGTCTTCAGGTAATCAGGTATATTTTCCGAAAGGATGAACTTTCTTCGTGGCAGGAGATGAGCAAGGACAAGTCCGGATTTGTATCACAGTTTGGTACACTTAACGGGATTAAGGAGATTAAACCGAAAACAGCATTGGATATTACACCATACATGGTTGCCCGGACTGAAAGATTTGAAAAGGAACCCGAAAATCCGTTTCGGAGTACGGGAAAGAAAAACAGTTTTTCGGCAGGGTTGGATGCAAAGATCGGGTTAACCAACTTTCTGACACTCGATCTTACTGTAAATCCTGATTTCGGGCAGGTTGAGGCTGATCCATCCGAAGTTAATCTGACCACGTATGAAACATTTTTCCCTGAAAAACGCCCGTTTTTTATTGAAGGGAAAAGCATTCTGAGCTATTCACTTCAGTTTGGCGATGGCGACCTGGCTTCAGAAAACCTTTTTTATTCGCGGAGGATTGGCCGCGCCCCACAATATTATCCCGACCTTCGGGATGGTGAATACACTGATGTGCCTGAATTTACCTCAATCATCGGGGCAGCAAAAATTACAGGCAAATCACCATCGGGTTGGTCGGTTGGTGTGCTCGAAAGTGTTACCGCCGAAGAAAATGCTGAAATAAAGGGCATTGGAGCCGGGCATACCCAATCAGTGGAGCCCCTTACCAACTATTTTGCAAGCCGTTTACAAAAAGATTTTAACGATGGCAATACTTATTTAGGAGGAATGCTCACCGGTGTAAACCGCAGCATTAACGACGCCGAACTTGAATTTCTTCACCGGAGCGCTTATTCGGGTGGATTAGACCTGGTACATAAATGGGACGATAAAAACTGGATGTTGGATGCCGGTATATATGCGAGCCAGGTCAATGGTACCGAAGAGGCAATCACCCGTACACAAACATCAATGATCAGGAATTTTCAAAGACCGGATGCCGGTTATGTTGAAGTTGATTCTTCACTGACTTCACTTTCAGGATTAGGTGGCAAATTTGCCCTGGCAAAAGTAGGTGGCAAATTTAATATCGGTACAATTTTTTCTGCTAAAAGTCCCGGGCTCGAACTCAACGACATTGGCTACGCGCAACAGGTTGACCAGATTCTTGAAGTGGTTTGGACCAACTATCATTTTAACAAACCCTTTTCCATTTTCAGGGAAATGCACCTGCATGCCAACCAGTTTGCACTTTGGGATTTTGGCGGAAATTTAACTGCAGCAGGAGGAAACGCAGGCGGAAACGCTCAGTTTAAAAATTACTGGCATACATTTCTTTCGATGAATTTTTCAGGCGAAGAATTATCGAATAACGTGCTGAGAGGCGGACCTGCTTTGAAATTGCCCGGTGAAAACAACTTATTTTTTGGGACTATTACAAACCAACAAAAGAAACTGTCGTTTGAAGTGGAAAGCAGTTTTTCATTCAGCAATGAAAAACAATTTAAGAACAGTACAAATCTTGAAGTGTCGGTGAATTACAGGCCACTGAAATCGCTGAGTTTCCAGATGTCACCTGGTTATACCTGGTATTCCAACGATTTGATGTATGTAAATCAGGTTGATTATACAAATGAAAAACGTTACATCATGGCTCACATCGACAGAAACACCGTCAATATGCAACTGAGGATCAACTACAACATTACCCCCGATTTAACCATTCAATACTGGGGGCAACCTTTTATTGCCACCGGAGAGTACTCACAGTTCAGTCATATTACCGACAGCAAAGCCGAGGTTTTAACCGACCGTTACCATATTTACAATGAAAACCAGATTTCTTACGACGAATCCAACGAAATGTATATTATCGACGAAAACATAGATGGTTTGACAGATTACAGTTTTGAAAAACCCGATTTTAATGTTAAGGAATTTCTTTCGAATTTTGTTGTCAGATGGGAATACAGGCCGGGTTCGACCATTTACCTTGTCTGGTCGCAAACCCGCAACCACTATGTAAACGATGGCGCTTTCGATTTTGAAAACGATGTTGAAAACCTGTTTTCTGAAGGGGCTAACAATATTTTTCTTGTGAAATTTTCGTACAGGTTCGGCAGATAAATTTTCAACAGTTCTTTGCCGGTATTAAGTTTTCAGTTTTTATCCACGAATTTATATTCCTGAAATATTTCATTAACTTTTCTGCCATAAAAACCGGAAAATGAATTATTTCAAGGTTCATCCCTTTGCCAGGATGTCGTTGTACATCACTCCCATCCTGCTGGTATGCATTTATCTGATGAATATTTTCTCACCGAAAGCAGCTCCCGGTGAATTTAAAAGTTTTATCCTTGCTTTCGAATTCGCCCGCACGGTTGATGACACCGATCTTTTGCTTTCCGGTTTACCTGCCCGGACCTTTAAAACAATTGAAACAGGGATTTACATCGACTTTGGATTCATGATTGCTTATTCAATTTTACTGATCTTGTTTTTAGTCAAAAGCGCTGGTCTTTCAAAATCAAAATGGCTGCTTGCCGGAATCCCGCTTGTTCTTGTCATTTTCTTTGCCGATTTTTCCGAAAACATTTATTTGCTGAAGATCACAAAATTCTACACCACCGGAACCAAAAACCTGACAGGGCATATTTTGAATAATCTTCATATTATCACATGGATAAAATGGGGTGGACTTGCAATTGTATTTCTCGTGATTTCGGTTTACTTTTTCAGAGGGAACTGGTTACACAAACTGGCTTCGGCAATTTGTTTCCTTCCGTTTCTGTCAGGCTTTTTTGCCATAGGCAATTCTCCTTTAATCATTTCAATATTTACTAACAGTGTATTCGCAGCTTTTGGTGCATTAATCATTTATTCTTTTTTGTACAGAAACAAACTGGTTGAACGAAAAGAAAAAAAGTTAATTTTAAGCGACCGGAATTAAATCTAAAAATCAGAAAAATGAAAAAACAGAATTTGACAGTATCGCGCCGAAAGTTCATACAAACTGCAGCAACAGCAGCAATTGCAGCACCGCTGATTATCGAATCGTGTGCAACTGAAAAAAAACTAAGACATGCAAGTATTGGTGTCGGAGGAATGATGGGATTGAACGATCTGAAAGAATTTATCAGTCACCCCAATGTAACAGTTGTTGCCATTTGCGATGTGGATAAAAAAATGCTGGAAGAGGCAGCCAAACTGGTTCCTGAAGCAAGAAGATATTACGACTGGCGCGAATTGCTCGAAAAAGAAGCAGACAGCATCGATTCTGTCAATGTAACGGTTCCCGACCACAATCACTTTATTATTTCGCACAGTGCAATAATGAAAGGTAAACATGTATATTGCCAGAAACCGATGTGCCACGATGTTGCCGAGGTTCGGAAACTAACAAAAGCATCTGTGGAAAAAGGTGTGGTCACGCAGTTAGGAACACAACATGCTGCGTCTGCCAACGACAGGCGTGCCGTAAAACTGATCAAAAATGGTGCGGTAGGGAAAATCAAACATGTTTATCTGTGTTCAAACCGCCCTGGAGCTGAAAAATACCGACTTGCAGGGCCACGTCCTGCCGAAAGCGCCGAAGTTCCTGAAAATCTGAACTGGGATGTCTGGATTGGTCCGGCACCGACAAGGCCTTTTGTGCCTGATATTTACCATACTGTACTCTGGAGGAGCTGGCTCGATTTCGGTACAGGATGGTCGGGTGATATTGGCTGCCATATTTTCGATGCAGTGTGGAAAGGTCTTGGTTTAAAAGCACCAAAAACTGTTGTTGCCGAAGTGCAGAAATCGTGGCAGGAATCGCCTGAAAGACGCGCTGATACCTGGCCTCAGTCGAATCACATTACCTGGATGTTTCCGGGAAATGAACTGACCGAAAGCGATGAACTTCCTGTTGAATGGTTTGATGGTGAATTTTATCCGCCTGAAGAAATTCAGAAAATATTCCCGGGATCTCCTTATCCGCCTGAATCTGCAATGCTGGTGGGAACCGAGGGATCTTTACTCGTTGTCCATGGCAATGATCTGGCCCTTTTGCCACATGAAAAGTTTGCCAATTACAAAATGCCTGACTTTAAAGACAAAAATCACTATCATCTTTTTGTCGATGCCTGTCTGGGCGGCGAAAAAACAGAATCTCATTTTGCACAGACCGGACCGATGACAGAAGCCATTTTGCTTGGAACTGTAGCTGTCCGGAATCCGGAAACCTTGATGGAATGGGATACTGATAACATGAGAATCCCAAATTCACCGGAAGCTGAAAAACTGCTCAGCCGTGTGTACAGGGAGGGATGGAACACCGCAGGTTTCTGAATAATTAAATTCAAATTAATTTTCCAACTCCTTGTTCTCTCCTGTCAGTTCAATTCTTCCCGAAACAGCATTTGCATTTTTTGTCCCGGGTTGTCCGCCGCCTGTGAAAATAGTAAACCAACCTTTTTCAATTACCCGTTTATTGTTTTCCCCAATAATTGAAAACTGGCGCGGTTCAAGATTGAATTCAACAGTCTTCGATTCACCGGCATTTAAATGAATTCTTTTAAAACCTTCAAGCTGAATTTTTGGCCGTGGAGTTGAGGCTTCTTCATCTTTCAGATATAACTGAACAACCTCGTCCCCTGCCCTTTTACCTGTATTTGTCACTTTTACCGTTATCGTTACCGGTTCCCCGGTTATTACCTTTTCAGGTAATTGAAGATCATCATATCTGAACGTTGTATAACTTAATCCGTAACCGAACGGGTAAAGCGGTTCACCATCGAAATACCGGTAAGTCCGCCCTTTCATATCGTAATTATCAAAAGCAGGCAACTGCTCTACCGATTTGTAATAAGTTACAGGCAACCTGCCGGCCGGGTTGTAATCGCCGAACAGAACATCGGCAACCGCAGTTCCTCCTTCCTGGCCCGCATAACCCGCTGAAATAATGGCATCAATATTTGCATCTTCCCAGTTTACCGAAACAGCACTTCCATTCATCAAAACCAGAATAACGGGTTTCCCGGTCGCTTTAATTGCTTTTGCCAGGTCTTCCTGCGTTTTGGGCAGATTGAGGTGGGTGCGGTCGCCACCTTCAAATCCATCTACTTTTATCGGCATTTCCTCACCTTCAAGGCGCTGCGACAAACCGAGAACCACCACCACTGCATCAGCTTTCTTCGCTGTTTCAACTGCCTCAGTCAGCATATTTTTGTCAGGCATCGACCACAAAAGTTTTGCATCTCCGTCGCCAAAGTAGTTTTTGTATTCATAAATGAACTTGTACTTCATCCCGGCCTCAAGTTCCACTACTTTTTCGTGATGAAATGCACCATGTTCTGAACTGTGCGAAAGAATCTTTTCCCCTTCAAACCAGATTTCGAGCATTGGCATTCCCCAGCAACCAATTTTATACGTACCGGTGACCGGTGGAACAATGTATCCGGTCCATCTGATGCTGAAATTATCATCGTTCAGTTCAGGCGCAGGTGAACCCGATTCCCAGTAAAAGTTGATGTTTTCGTCGGTCCTTGTAAAAGCAGGATCACCTTCAAGTTTTGCATTTGCAAAATATTCCCCTGTCACCCCCGGTTTCCCTTCAGCAGTCACTAAATATTGTTGCGGAATGGGCTGAAGATTGCTTACTCCTTCAGCCAGATGTGAACCTTCGGCAAAAAGGACAGTAGTATTATTCAGTTTATTTTTAATGCCTTCAAGCACGGTAACCGGGTGTTTTGCAATGCCATTGTAATTGCCCACCAAAGCTTCCCAGTTGTTGGCATTCGGACCAATCACCGCAACTGTTTTAATGTCTTTTGCAAGAGGAAGGATATCATTTATGTTTTTCAGAAGAACAATGCTTTTCTGCGCTGCTTCAAGCGCCAGTTTTGAATTTTCTTCTGAACAATTGACAGAATAAGGAATCCGGGCAAAAGCAACCTCTCTTTCATTGTCGAACATTCCAAGTTTGAATCTTGCCGTAAACAGTCGTTTCACCGCGACATCTATTTCATCTTCGGTAATCAATTCCCTTTCAAAAGCTTTATCGAGCGAATTGTACGATACGCCGCATTCAAGATCAGTACCGGCTTTTACCGAAACAGCTGCTGCTTCAGCAGCATCTTTTGAATATTTTTGAAAAGTATAATAATCGCTGATTGCCCAGCAGTCGGAAACCACGTAACCCTTAAAACCCCACTCATTTCTCAGAATGCCCAGCAAATAAGGACTTGCGCAGCACGGATAACCCCTGAACTGGTTGTAGGCGCCCATCACTGAATACACACCGCCATCGACAACCAATGTTCTGAATGCAGGAAGATAAGTTTCGCGGAGATCGCGTTCGCCAATCTGCACATTAAAATTATGTCGTGAAGGTTCAGGCCCGGAGTGAATGGCATAATGTTTTGCAGTAGCTACCACTTTCAGGTATTTGGGATCGTTTCCCTGCAACCCTTTAACATATTGCATTCCCATTTGCCCTGTCAGATACGGATCTTCCCCGTACGTTTCATGCCCCCGGCCCCAGCGGGGATCGCGGAAAATATTGATATTGGGCGACCAGAAAGTCAGTCCCTGGTAAAGGCCCCGTTTCCCGCGCCGTACAAATTCATGATGTTTTGCACGCGCTTCATCCGAAACAGCATTTCCTACCCGGAGCATCAGATCAGAATCCCACGACGCTGCAATGGTGATCGACTGGGGAAACACAGTTGCATAACCTGCCCGTGCCACTCCATGCAAACATTCGTTCCACCAGTTATATTCCGGGATATTCAGCCTGCTGATTGCAGGAGCTGTAAATACCATCTGGTCTATTTTTTCCTGCAAGGTAAGTTGCGATACAAGCAAATTAACCCGTTCTTCAACAGGCAGATTTGTATTTAAAAAATCGAAGTTTTCTGTTTGTGCGAACGAGGCAAATCCGGTTGTAATCAAGAGGAAAAACAGGATGAAATTCTTCATATTAATCAGGTTTAATCTTTTAAGGATGACCAAAATTAATATTTTGATTTATTATGGGACAATAAAAAATGTGTAATTTGCATTAACCGGAATTAAGAAGAAATGAGTAAAACAATTCAGAATTATTTCAAAAAATACAGATCAATCGTCTTTGAAATTGATCGTCAGACAAACCTTCTTGAAGATTTGCACCGCAATCATCTGAATTGTAAAAACGGTTGCGATCTTTGCTGTATCGGATTCAGCATCTTTCCGGTTGAATATCATTTTATTTTAAATGAACTGAAAAAAGAGGTCATTCATTCTGAACCCGGTAAAAAACCGGAAGACAATGTCTGTGCCTTTTTAAAAAACCATTCGTGTACCATTTACAAACACAGGCCAATCATGTGCCGCACTCACGGTTTTCCGCTGCTTTACACAAACGATGAAGGTGAATTTGAACTTTCGGTTTGCGAACTGAATTTCACTGAATTTGAAGTTGAGGATTTTACCATGGAAAATACTTTGCCCCAGGACAAATACAACAGCAAATTATTTTTGCTTAACCGTGAATTCATTGCTGCATACAAAGACAAGATGTACAATGAAACAGATTTAATTCCGATGAAAGAACTTGCTGAAGAGATTAAGGATTATTTGAAAGTGTAAAAGAAACCGATTTTGCCGGAAATGAAGAGGCCTGCATATTGCGATCGTGCGATTCCGGAGTGTTTTGAGGAAGAATCCGGTAACTGCTGATCGGAGTAAAACAAAGAGAAAACCATTGAACAATGATTTTTTAATGGCTTCAATTCACTAATTTTTTATTGGCCGGTTTTGGTACAACTGTATGATTTATTTTTTACGTTTAACGAAAATTTGAATCATTCTTAAAAACAGATTCACTGATCAGGAGTTTTAACAATTTTGAGATTTCAGGATAATGAAAAAAGCATTCTTTCTTTTAGCAATTGCATTGTGTTTCACTGTTTTCAAAGCGTATTCACAGGTCGATAAAACAAAAACAAACGATTTGTTGGGCGATCTTGAATCGGCAAATGCTGATACAGTTAAGTTATTGCCCGATCATTTTGTCTTTACTCAGCGGTTACTCTGGGGACAAAAAGGATTGATGCGTAATTTCAGCGCATTCGAATTATCTCCTGAAGAAAGACAAAAAGAATTGAAAATCAGAAGAGGGATGCTGGTTGCTCATCAGATCGGGGGATTTACAACACTCGGAATGATGATTGCACAGGGTTTTGTCGGTTCAAGTTTGTATAATGGAAATTACGACAAGAAAGATCTTCACGAAGCATTGGCAGTAGGTATAAATATTGGTTATTTTACAACCGCATCGCTTTCGCTTTTTGCCCCGCCAAAGATGCTCGACGAACGAAAAGGATACAGCAGTATCAAACTGCATAAAGCACTTGCAATTGTGCACCTTTCAGGAATGATTGCCACTGATATCCTTGCAGCGCAGCTTGAATCGAATCCCGATCTGAAACCCTATCACAGGGCTGCAGCATTTACCACTTTCGGCGCATTTGCAGCATCGATGATCGTTATTAAATTCTGAAAAGGTTTTTTGAAAGCAAATTAACTTTTTTTATCAAAACTCTTTAAACAAGGTTGATAATGCCGGGTTTATATGTCTGAATACTTTTATTCAGTATGGAAATATTTTTTCAAAATTTAATCTAAAAAAAATGAAATCAACGTTATTTTTAATCGCTTTTATTCTCCCGGGATTCTTGACACTGGCACAGGAATCAAACCAGGTAAAGTTTTATGCCGACAAATCGCAGTCGTCGATCACTTATGCAATGAAACACCCTTTGCATTCGTGGGAAGGGACGAGTAAAGATGTTAATTCAGTCATTCTGGCCGATAAAGACAGAAACAATATCACACAGGGTGCAGTGTCGGTTAAAATCTCGTCTTTTGACAGTCAGAATGCAAACCGTGATTCACACATGATAGAAGTAACAGATGCAATCAAATACCCGAATATCAGCTTTGTATCCACTTCGGTTAAACAGGAAGGTTCAGCTCTTGATATTGCCGGAAAACTTACATTTCACGGGGTTACAAAGGATATTACAATGAAAGCTGAAAAAACAATGGTGGACAACAAGGCGAAAATTACCGGCAATTTCACCGTCAACATGAAAGATTTCAATATTGACCCGCCCTCTCTGATGGCCATGGCAACCGATGAAGAGATCAAATTATCTTTTGTATTTGTGTATTAAATC
>JBBIPU010000112.1:0-14224 GCA_037442685.1 Draconibacterium sp.
CAGATATTTAATCACTGGTCGCATAATTTCAGCGAGGAATCGTCGTTGGTAGGCGGGGCTGTCGTTGGCGGCGGCGCAGGTTCTTCGTCGATTTTTTATAACCCGGCAAGTATTTCAGAGATCGCAGAATCGAAACTTTCGGTTAACATGAGTCTGTATTCTTACGATTACCTGAAATACAACAACGCGCTTGGCACTGAAAACGACATGTATTCATCGAGAGTGTACATGATTCCCCGAAATGTTTCATTGATGCTGAAGTCGCCTAAACACCCGAGATGGAGCCTGGAAATTGCTTATCTGAATGTTGCCAATTTTTCAGCCGAAAGCATGAGCAACACCGATGTAAACATCGATATCCTCACGCATTTGCCAGGAACAGAACGATATACAACCTATTCTTATATCAGAACCGAATTCAGAAATGATTTTCTTGGTTTTGGCGGTTCGAGAAAAATAAACGACCATTTCTATTTTGGAACAAGTCTGTTCATTTCATTCAAATCGCTTTATTCATCATATGTTGCCAACCTGAACGCTTACCCGCTGGAACCCGTGATAATTGACGGTAACGAGGTTTTGTTTTTTACGGCCACATATAAAGATAACGAACTTGTAAAATTCAACGATTACAGGGGTTTGATGAAATTTGGCCTGTTTTATAAAGATACAAAGTTCAGCGCCGGAATTAATATTACCACTCCGTCGGTCGGAGGCATTTACAGCGACGGTAAAAGGGTGCAGCGCGAACGGAGCCAGTCGAATATTACCGATCCCACTACCGGTACTCCGATGGAAGATTATATTATTACAGATTATGCTGAAGTTAAGGATGTAAAGGTTACATCGAAAACCCCGTTTTCCATTGCAGCCGGGTGTACTTTTTATAATCCCGACAAAAAAAGATTTATATATACAACTGTTGAATATTTTGCTCCCATTGATCCGTACCGCATGGTACAAACCACTGAAAATCCTGATTACTCGGGAGGTTCGGTTACTGAGAGCGTTGACGGGGAAGAGTGGCTGACTTTTGTTGACGGCGCAAAACCTGTTTTTAATATGGCTTTGGGAATCAGGGGATACATAAAAGAAAATCTGATGTTCCTTGCAGGTTTCAAAACAAATTTCAGTTACAAAAAGCACCTGAATGTTTATCCTTTTCAACAGGACAAAATGGTAAAAAGTGTTGATCTCGATTATTATCACCTTTCGGGTGGACTTACTTTGCGCATCTTCGGACAGGATTTAACAGCCGGATTACAATACAAACTTGGAGTCAATAAAAATCAAACCCAGTTTATTAATGTAACCGAACCTGTTGAATTTAACACGACTGAACTGAAAGCTTTACAGGGAACCCGACAAGATGATATGAACTCTTTTTTAAACTCAATCAGTTTACTTGTATCTGCCACCTTTAATTTTTCAAAAACGTCGAAAAATTAGCTTTGTTCTGAGCAGATATTTTGAAACAGACAGAAAAAGGTTTTAAACGTTTTTCCTTTTAGTACATCCTGTTAAACAAATACTACGGAGCGACTTCGGTATTGATCTGATCGTTATATGGCGACTGAAGCTTTCTTCCACCGTAAGGAAACCTTTCTGACATGATATTCAGTATTTCATTGGCAGTACTTTCAATAGGTTTGTTTGAAACATTGACAACTGTAAATCCTCCACGATCGAAAATAAACATAGCATTTCTGATTTCTTCCCGTACTGCCCGTTCATCGATGTACGATTCGTTTTTATGATTATTCCAGCCCTGCAACCTTTTAGTACGGTGTGCAATTAACTGTAAAGCAGAAATATGCAATCCAAAAACCCTTAACGGATCAACCTTGAAAAGTTCATCGGGAGGGGGAATCCCATTCACCAGTGGCACATTGGCCACCTTCCAGCCATACATCGCCAGATAAACGCTTAACGGGGTTTTTCCTGCCCGCGAAACACCCGTTAATATAATTTCAGCATTCTGCAGGCGCTCCGGGCTCATTCCATCGTCATGCGAAAGGGTGAATTCAATGGAATCGATTCGATCGAAATACTGATGATTTAGTTCCCTGTACAATCCGGGGGTCATCAACGGGGTAATTCCGGTTATTTCATCAATAAATCCGGCAAGTTTGCTGAAAAGGTCCACTTCCTTGACTCCAAATTCGTTGCAATACTCAACCACTTTATCGCGAAGTTTCATGTTCACCATTGTATGCACAATGATTCCATTATTCGTTTTTGCCTTTGTAACAACATCAAAAATCTCATCTTCGCTGACGATATTTGGAACAATTCTTACCGGAATATTATTATTTGGATACTGAATTAAAAGTGCCTGAACAATGTTATTCCCTGCCATACCCCTGCCCCCCGATAATACATAAATGGGAGGTATCTGATTTCTCATCTGTTTTTTTAGATCTGTCATATTGTATTAACAAAAATCAGTTGTTTCCGGTTTTTACTATTCGTAAAAATTGCACCAGAATTCCGATCTGTTTTCAAAGATGCAATATATTCAAATTGATTCATTACCAGAATCTTTTAGTGCTGATGTTTTTAATGGTTTCATTGGTTTTATAACCACTTCAGAATTACACGAAGGACAAAGATAGATTTCGCAACCGGTGCAGGCAAAACAGTTGCTGCAGGTACGATCGACATCGAAATTCGAGAACCGGAATCCACAAGAATCACAGGTATAAAATTTTTCCTTTTTAGCCGAAATCATTTTAACATGTTACAATCTGAAAATTAATCAACATTGCATTCAATCACTAACTTTTTACCTTTTTTGGTGGTACAGGGTCGTATCCCGAAGTTCCCCACGGGTGACATCTTGAAATGCGCTTTGTTGCCAGCCAAACTCCTTTAAACGGGCCATGAATTTTAATTGCCTGTATCGCATATTCTGAACATGTGGGAACATGCCGGCAGGAAGCAGGCGTGAACGGAGAAATGGCATATTTATATATATATACCGGGATCAGAAAAATCCATCCAAAAAGTTTCAAGATTACTTTAAATACAAACTGCATGCAGCCCAAATTTTGACTACAAATGTACAACTAAATATTTTGCCGGGTTCAAATTTAAATTTCCTATAATTCTTTTCAAAATTATAAAATTGATTGTCAATACGTTATAATTAATTTTTTGATTTACTTAGCAATTTCAGATAATGCTTATGTTATTTTCAAAATTAAAAATGATTGCGTACAAATATTTAAAAGGAGTGTAACTTAATATTTTTAATTTTGTGAAGCTGTTTAAAAAATCAGAAATAATAACATGATATGAAGAATGTAACAGTAGGAGTTGATATTGGCGGCACCAATACCGTGATTGGTATTGTTGACGAAGCCGGCAATGTTTTGGTGAAAGACAAAATTGATACACCATCACATGGCGATTTTACCCGGTACATCTCCGATTTGGCGTCAGCAATAAATGAACTGATAAAATCGGTAAAATTACTGAATGAAGACATTGAAATAATCGGAATAGGAATTGGAGCTCCTAACGGAAATTATTACAGCGGAACTATTGCTTATGCAGCCAACCTTTCGTTTAAAGGAGAACTCCACCTGGTACACATGCTTCGTAAACATTTTCCTGATATGCAGGCAATTGTACTCACAAACGATGCAAATGCCGCTGCAATTGGCGAAATGATTTATGGGGGCGCCAAAGAAATGAAAAACTTTGTAATGTTTACGCTTGGCACCGGCATTGGGAGCGGAATTGTGGTTAATGGTGACGTTGTTTACGGAGCCGATGGTTTTGCCGGAGAATGTGGTCATACAATGCTGGTTCCCGGTGGCCGTCCCTGCGGTTGTGGAACACCCGGGCATCTTGAAGCTTATTGTTCTGCCACCGGAATGAAGCGCACTGCCTTCGAATTACTGACTCATTACAATGACAACAACAGCCTTTTAGCCAATAAATCTTATGCTGAACTCGATTCGAAAATGATTTATGAAGCTGCTTTAAAAGGCGATAAAATTGCACTTGAAGTTTTTGAAAAAACGGGGTACTGGCTTGGAATCGGGCTTGCTGATACTGTACATTACCTGAGTCCGGAAGCTATTTTTCTCTTTGGCGGACCAACTGCTGCAGGCGAACTGATTATAAATCCCACCATAGAAAGTATGGAGAAACACCTTCTCCCGTTTTATAAAAATAAGGTGAAGATTCTTCCTTCGGAATTGAAACCGGGAGATGCCGCTATTTTAGGTGCAAGCGCATTGGTCTGGAAAGAAATTGAAAAATAAAAACAACCTCTGTACTTTATGTTGAAAGCGGATATTAAAAAAGTCCGCTTTTTTTTGTCAATTTTTCCCTGTAAAAAAATCCAGTTTCCTGCCGGATTCGGCTCAGTATTGATTTTATGCTGAATATATTTACACTGTTGAATTTTTAATCATTTCTGTTAATCATTTGATTATGTGATTTTTAATTAAATCTACATTTCTGACTGCTTATTTTTTCAACACAATCTTCTGTGCGGAATTTCAACAGAGCTCACTTTAATCATCTGATATTCTGTGCTTTAATCCTTCACTTTATCTTTGGCATTCTATTTGGCATTACAAATATGATTTTTCTATTCTGCTCTTTTTCAACAGAATACAGCTCATTGAAGAAATTTTCATTTAAAATCAATATTATGAAAACAAAGTTTTTTGCCTTATTTATTGTATCATTTTTAGCCTGCAATATCACAGGGTATTGCACCGCAAAAGATGATGCCCCGAGTGGAGTTTTGCCTGAAAGCGTTGAATCGCAAGCATTGCAGATCATCAGCACTCCTGATTTAAACGACCTTGCAAAGACCTGGATTGCAGGTTACTGTAATTTGCATCCCGGTCAAAAAATTGAACTGACATCTCAGACAGAAACAAACTCTCTAAAAGATGGTTATCTGTACCTGGTTGGCAACAAAAATGTTCAGGGATTTGACCTGTCAGCATGGAAATTGATAATCGGTCATGAACCGGTTGTGGCAGTTATCAACTCAAAAAATCCGTTTGCTGAACAAATCAGTAAAAAAGGATTTACTGCCGAAATGTTTGCAAAAGTAATTGCCGGTGACCAAAACTGGTCAACAATAGTTAATGAAGCATCAAACGTACCTGCCGTAAGTTATATTTCTGATAATCAGGAGGTAATTACCAGACTCTCTGGATTCACCAAAATCAGGCCCGAAGAAATTCCCTCTTCTAAAGTCATTGAACTAGATGAACTCGTTTCATTGGTTCAGAAAAATGAAAATGCAATCGGTTTTTGCATGCTCACCGATGTCATGAATCCTGAAAAGAATGGATATGCCGGACAAATCAGCATTGTTCCGGTTGACAAAAACAAAAACGGAAGAATTGATGATTTTGAAAATATTTATGCTTCTCCCGAAAAATTAACACGGGGTGCTTGGATTGGTAAATACCCCAGAAATCTGTGCGGTGAAATTTATGTAATGGCTTCCTCAAAACCGACAAACCAGTCTGCACTTGATTTTATGACTTATATTACAGCCGACGGCCAGGTTCTGATTAAAAATTCGGGATACAGTATTCTTTCAAGCGCCGAGAAAACCGCAAATTTGCTTGCGCTGGGTAATCGTGTTCAGCCTTCGGACAACGGGACAAAACCGGTGACCTCGCATCTGGGCTTACTTATAATGATCAGTTCGCTGGTTCTGATACTTGCAGCACTTGTAATTTTAATCCGTAAACGCAGAAATCAACCCGGCATCGACAGCGACGACATTGAAATTACTCCGGCAATGAACGAGAATACTATCCTTGCGCCAAAAGGACTGTATTACGATAAAACACATACCTGGGCATTTATGGAACTGGATGGCCTTGTAAAAATCGGGATCGACGATTTTCTCAAACATGTAACCGGTCAGATTACCCAACTAAAAATGAAAGAGCCCGGAGAAAAAGTAAGAAAAGGAGAAAAAATTCTGACAATCATTCGTAACGGGAAACACCTTAATTTATACTCGCCTGTTTCCGGTTTTATCAGAAAACAAAACGGATTACTTTCGTCAGCTCCCTCAAAAATCAACAACCTTCCTTTCACTGATGCATGGATTTATCAGATCGAACCAAACAACTGGAAAAGAGAATCGGGATTTATGTTCATGTTCGACAAATACCGTGAATGGCTTGATGACGAATTTATCCGGCTGAAGGATTTTCTTGCATTTTCAGCCAATTCAAATACACTGGTTTACCAGCACATTGTGTTGCAGGATGGAGGAGAACTGAAAGACCATGTTTTAGCTGATCTCGGTCCGGAAGTGTGGGAAGATTTTCAGACAAAATTCATCGACCTTTCAAAATAATTAATTAAAACACTGATATATAATCATTTTTAAATCTACAATCGTGAATATAGACAGAAGAAAATTTTTCAAGGCCATCGGAATCACCGGAATGACAGTCGTTGGTCTGAATGCTTCCGGAGCAAAGGATTCGAAGAAAGATGATGTTGAGTTTCATGGAATTCTTTACGATTCAAATCAATGCGTTGGTTGCCTTGGTTGCGAAAAAGCATGTGCCGAAGCGCACGGATTGCCTGAGCCAACAGAAGAACTTGTAGCCGGAAAACTCAGAAAAACAAGCGAAACACAACGATGTGTAATCAACGCGTACAGTACTGAAAAGGGTGAAATCTACGTCAGAAACCAGTGTATGCATTGTAACGAACCCGCGTGTGTTGCTGCTTGTCTGACGCAGGCGATGTACAAAACCAAGGAAGGGCCGGTAATCTGGCGCGGTGAAAAATGCATGGGTTGTCGTTACTGCATGGTTTCGTGTCCGTTCGATGTTCCAAAATTCGAATATCACAGCGCCAATCCAAAAATACAAAAGTGCGACATGTGTTACGACCGGATCATCAAAGGCGAAAAACCGGTTTGTGTTGAAACCTGCGGAGGCGCATTGTTTTACGGAACACGTCGTGAACTGATTAAAGAAGCACGGAAAAGGATTGCCGAAAATCCTGGACTTTACATCGATAAAATTTATGGTGAAACCGATGCTGGCGGAACCGGGTATTTGTACCTCTCGCCAGTACCGCAAAATGAACTTGGATTCGACACAAGAATTCAGAATTCTTCATATCCCGCGCTCACAAAAGGATTTCTTTACAGTGTGCCTGCTGTGTTTGTACTTGTTCCAACCCTTCTTTTAGGCATTCACGAAGCAACAAAATCGAATAAATCAAAAGAAACAGAACATGAATAGTCAATCAATTTCAATAGCAAAAGATAACCAAAACCAGTCAATCTGGCGTTTTGTAATGAGCGAATTAAAGCCCCGTGGCAAGTGGTTCACCTGGTTCAATGTTATTTCAATTCCGATTATCATTGCCGGGGTGGTAATAATTGCGATCCGTTTTGCAAAAGGAATCGGTGCGGTTACAAATCTTACACAGGAAGTCCCGTGGGGGCTCTGGATCGGTTTCGATGTTGTTACCGGGGTAGCATTTGCCGGTGGTGCGTATATTATCACTTTTATGGTTTACATTCTGAACCTGAAACAATACAGATCTATTGTGAGGGTCACTGTGCTGAACGGATTCCTGGCTTACCTTTTTTATGCCGGTGCACTTTTATTAGACCTTGGCAGGCCTTGGAATGTGATTAACCCGATTATTGGCAACAGTTTTGGAACAAACTCGGTTCTATTTCTTGTGGCGTGGCATTTTTTGCTTTACATGCTTGCCGAACTGATTGAGTTTTCGCCTGCAATTGCCGAATGGCTTGGCGCCCGGCGTGCCAGGCAGATTCTTTCGGGGATGACTCTCGGAGCCGTTATTTTCGGGATAACCTTGTCAACATTGCACCAATCGGGATTAGGTGCACTTTACCTGATGGCCAAATCAAAAATACACCCGCTCTGGTACTCTGAATTTATTCCTGTGTTATTCCTTGTGTCGAGTGTGTTTGCAGGCCTTTCAATGGTCATTCTCGAAGGATCAATCAGCCACAAGGTTTTTTCCGACCAGATCAGTGAAAAAAATCACAAGGCACACAACAAAATATTGCATAGTTTATCAAGAATATGTGCATTTTCGATGTTTGCCTACCTTTTTCTGCAAATACTGAATTTCATCCACAATAAAAACTGGGACTTGATAAATACGCCGATGGGATACTGGTTCCTGTTCGAAATGATTGGTTTTGTACTTATTCCGATGTTGTTGTTTTTTTACAGTTACCGGAACACGAATATTGTTACCACCCGAATTGCTGCAGTGGTTACCATGCTTGGAATAATACTGAACAGGCTTAATGTGACAGTGATCGGATTCCGCTGGGATGCTGCAACACATTACACTCCTTCGTGGATGGAATTTGTGGTTACGCTGACCATCATTTTTGTCGAGATCTGGATATTCAGATGGATCATTAACAGGTTGCCAGTACTGAGAGAATCGCCTTCGTGGGTAAATGACAGTGAACATTAATATTCAGCATGAATTAAAAACATCATAAAAAACAATATTATGGACGGATTTACATATAACAATATTTTTGAAACCAAAGGAATTGAATACCTGGTGATCATTACATTTTTCGCTATCCTTATTCCTTTTTGGTTACTGCTGAACCGGAAAGCAAAAAAGCCGGCTTTTTCGCGGGTAACTGGATTGCTTACTCCCGGTTCAGTGCACATTCCCCAGGGCTTATATTTCAGTAAGTTTCATTCATGGGCACATCTCGATACAAATGGAGAGGCAAAGGTCGGAATCGACGATTTGTTATTGCATATCACCGGAGATGTAAATATTGAATACTCCAAAAAACCCGGCGAATACATAAAGAAAGGTGAGTTGCTGACCAAGATCGGTCACGCTGGAAAAGAACTGAAAATATTTTCACCAATTTCAGGCGAAATCGTAGCTGCTAATTCCATGATTACCGAGAATGCTGAAACAGTAAAAAATGATCCTGACCGTCAGTTGTGGATTTATTCAGTTAAACCGGCCAATTGGAAAGCTGAAACAAATTCATATTATCTTGCCGAGGAAGCAACAATCTGGATGTTGCGTGAACTGGCGCGATTTAAAGATTTTCTTGCCGCTTCGGTTGCACAATACATTCCCGAACCTTCGGGTATCGTTCTGCAGGATGGCGGTGAACTCCTCGATCAGCCGCTTACCGGGCTTCCGGATGAAATCTGGAAAGATTTTCAGGATGAATTTTTATCTGTAAAAAGTTGACAATAAAACTGAAAACGATAGTTTAAACAGGAGCAATGCGATGTACCAAACACATCGCATTCGCTGTTTAACGGTGCAGCCTCCCGGAAATACTATTCAAAGGTGCACCTAAAACATAATGTTGCACTGGTTACGGAGTTCAATAATAGACTAATTTTATTTAAAAAATCAACTTTAACCATTTCTTATGTTTTGGTCGAAAAAAGCAAAAAAAAGGAATAAAATCGGGGGGCCGCTAATCAGCGGATATGTTAAATTCCGATCGTCGATTTATGGAAGAGTGGTTATTATCACCACCATCTCCTTATTTTTCCTTTTTGTGTCGTTTGGTGTTATTTTCCGCTCTGTAAACGAAAGATACATGAAATCGGTGATCAGCGAAAATGGGAACAACATCGGACTTCTTGTTGAAGGCGCCCTTTACCAGGCAATGCTCGATAACGACCAGACAAGCCTGCAGGAGATTCTGGACCAGATAAATTCATTGTCGGGGATTGATAACGTAAGTATGTACGACAACAAGAATAATCTTGCTTACACTTCGATAAAGGACAACTCGACCAACCACAGCGATCCGGACTGTATCAACTGTCATAACGATTTCGATAAAATGTTCTCGCCCGAAACAAAATCGTACCGGATTGTCGATGCAAACAGCGAATGCGTAATGAATCCCAAAAACGGCAATGTGCGCAGTTTATTAATAAAATCGCCGATTCTGAATAATCAGTCATGTTCCACTGCTGCTTGTCATGCGCATAATTCTGATGAAAAAGTGCTTGGTTCATTGATCATTAAAATGCCTTTACAGGGACTCGACACTGCTCTGAAAGAATCCACCACCGATTATTTTTTTCTGGCCTCTTTGCTCACAGTAATTCTTATCCTTTTCCTGATCTTTTTCACCAACAAAAGAATAAAAACACCGCTTAACGAGCTGATTCTGGCAAGCGAGGCAGTTACCCGGGGAGACAGGAGCAAACGGTTGCAGATCAAGCCCAACCAGCTTTCTGATATGCGAATGGTATCGAACGCTTTTAACGAAATGCTCGATAATCTTCAGTCGGCAACAATGGAACTTGAGAACTGGTCGCAACAACTCGAATACAAAGTTCAGAAGAAATCGGAGGAACTCGGTCAGGCCCAAAACGAACTGATCAATATCGAGCGAATTGCGTCGCTTGGTAAATTGTCGCTTTCGGTGGCGCACGAAATCAATAATCCGCTTTCAGGAATACTGGTTTACTCAAAACTGATCCAGAAACAACTGAACAATCCGAATCTCGATCAGGAAAGAATGAACAACATGCTCAGGAATTTAAAACTGATTGAAAGCGAAACCAAACGTTGCGGCGACATTGTCAGAGGATTGCTTGATTTTTCAAGAAAAGGCCAGGAGGGATTTGAACCAAAACACCTGCATGATATTCTGATCGATACTTTTGAACTGGTATCGCACTCAATGAAAATTGCAGATATCAGTTTTATTTCCGATTTAAGTGCAAGAAAAGATCTGATTTCCTGCAGCCCCAACCAGATCAAACAAGCCTGTCTTGCAATTCTGGTCAATGCCACCGAGGCGGTTTCAAAAAACGGGGAAATCGTTGTCCGGACCGTAAATCCGGATGAAGACCACATCAGGATTGAATTCTCCGATAACGGAGTAGGAATCAACGAAGAGGACATTCCGCATATTTTTGAGCCGTTTTTTTCGACCAAGGAAAAAACCAGCGGAATTGGGCTTGGCCTTTCGATAGTGCACGGAATTGTACAAAGCCACAAAGGGAAAATCGGTGTTAAATCAGTGCGTGGGAAAGAAACCACCATTGCAATTACGCTACCTTTACTGAAATGAAAAAAATAATTACAAACATACTGTTATCATCACCCCTGAATTCCCTGAAGGAGAAATTTCTTAAGAATATTTTTCAGTTCACTTTTGTTCAAAATTTCACCTTGAGTGGGCAGGGGGCGAAATACACACTAAAATTCAGTACGATTTAATTTTATTGCCATGCCAAAGAAAATTTCAATATTAATTGTCGATGACGAAAGTTCGGTGCGCGATTCGTTGTACAACTGGTTTATTGAAGACGGTTATCATGTTGCTGTTGCCGAAGATGCAAAATCAGCCCTGAAGACTTTGGAATCAGAAAGTTTTGACATTGTGCTTGCCGATATTAAAATGCCGGGGATGGATGGACTGGAAATGCTTTCAAGAATCAAAGCCATCAGAAAAGAAACCATTGTAATTATGATGACAGCTTTTGCAACAGTCGAAACCGCTGTTCAGGCTTTAAAAGAAGGCGCTTTCGATTACGTCACCAAACCGTTCGACCCCGATGATCTTTCGCATCTCATCAGAAATGCATCGAAACAGATTTCGCTGATGGAGGAAAATGAGATACTGAAAGAAAAAGTTGTGTCGCTTGAAAATGTTGAGGACCTGATTGGTGAAAGCAAGGCAATGCAGAAAGTTTTGCACGAAATCGAAAGTGTGGCACAATCGAATGCTTCGGTGATCATCACCGGCGAAAGCGGCACCGGCAAAGAACTGGTGGCAAGGGCAATTCATGCAAATTCTCCCCGTAAATTTTTCCCGCTGGTAAGCGTGCATTGCGGGGCGCTGTCGGAAAGTTTGCTCGAAAGTGAACTGTTCGGGCACGAAAAAGGCGCTTTTACCGGGGCAATCTACAACCGGAAAGGCCGGTTCGAAATGGCCGATAACGGAACCATTTTCCTCGACGAAATAGCAACTATTTCACCAAAAATGCAGGTTGAGCTGCTGCGGGTTTTAGAATCGAAAAGTTTTGTCCGTGTGGGCGGAAATAAGGAAATCAAATCCGATTTCAGGGTGATTTGCGCCACCAACCGCGACCTGAAAACGATGGTCGGGAACGGGGCTTTCAGGGAAGATCTTTATTACAGGCTAAACGTGGTAAATATAACTGTTCCTCCATTGCGAGAGCGGACAGAAGACATCCCGCTTCTTGTACAGCATTTTATAAAAAAATACTGTACCACCATGAACAGGGAATTGATGACGATTGAACCGGCAGCAATTAAACGACTCGAAGAATTTCCTTTCCCCGGAAATATACGTGAACTGGAAAACATGATCGAACGGGCAATTGTGGTGGGAAATGGCAAAAAAATAACCTTGAAAGACCTCCCGATCTCAAAATCGGAAGCTTCTCCTGCCTTCGAAAGCCTCGATGACATGGAAAAAAATCATGTGGAACAGATTCTTGCCAAATATAGCTGGAATATTTCGGCAGCATCAAAAGCGCTGAAAGTTGACCGGGTGACCCTGTACAATAAAATCAAAAAATACAAACTGAACCCTTCAAAATAGATTTTATGGGATTTCAATGTCAAATACAGAGGCAACCCCGGACTTCGAAAACACTAACAATGACAGATTCTGTTTGCTGTCACCTCGACGATAGGAGAGGTCTGTTTGTTCGAAGAGATTTCTCCTCGCTAACTCGTCGAAATGACAGCGCTGATGCAGCTTTCTGTCATTTTCACATTGCACCCAATATTTTTTTTGGGTTGCAACTCAGTCTGACAGTCACACGGAGCGCAGTCGAAGTGTATGCCGATACCCAATTCATTGACATTAATTTCACTTTATTTAAAATCGGTTCCATTTTAATCAGTCAGTAAATGAAACCCGCAAATATCACCATCATTTCGTTTGGGTATTTCGGGAAAAATTATCCTGAAAAGATTATCAATGAAGTTCAGCACGAATTTTCAGTTCCGGTGCTGCTCCGCGATGGACACCTCGATTTAAGCGAGTTTTTCGATCCCGCGCGAAAACAATACAACGGCGACAAACTGCTGAAAGAAATTGAATTTCGATTTGCAAGTAACGATGATAAAACACTTGCCTTGTTTAATGTTGATCTGTTTATTCCGATCCTTACTTTTATTTACGGACAGGCATTTTTAAACGGTCGCTGCGGAATTGCCTCCGCATACAGGTTAAGCAACGAACGATACGGAATGAAAGCCGATGAAAAAGTTTTAACCGACAGGCTTCGAAAAGAAGTCATTCACGAACTGGGGCATACTTTTGGGTTGTATCATTGTCTCAATCCTGTTTGTGTGATGCGTTCAAGCACTTATGTAGAAGATATCGACCAGAAAGACTGGCGGTTTTGCCCGAAATGCAGGGAGGAACTGGATCATCAAAATACATAGGATAAAATTGATTAGTTTAACCCCTATTAAGTTGAAAATCAGAAATCTGAATTTATTGCAGCAATATTTTTGTACTTATATTTTTCCCATCCATTTTTCCCGAAACAATGTAAATCCCTTTTGATAATGAACTGATATCTATTCTTTCCATCGAAGTATTTTGAAAGGTTTCTTCCCGGATAATTCTGCCGTTCAAATCAAAAACCTTAATATCAGCTTTCTGTACAATTGATCCAAATGAAATAGTAAAATTGCCGTTTGAGGGATTTGGATAGACCAGAGTCTCGTTTTGAGCAACTTCAGGAGATGAAGTAATATTTAATGAAGAATTTACCTGTTCTTCAAAACGGATAGTATCGAAAATTCCCTGGCTTAAATTATAGTACGAACCACTGACGACTTTGCTCAATTGGAGTGTACGCACCATGTAATAGTTGTAACCCTGATCAGGCGAAATATCTTCAAAAAATGCTTCTGTAACCGGAAAATCAGAAATCCTTTTGTATTTATCTGTCAGTTTATCAAGTTTGTAAATGTAATATCCGACAATTGTATCGCCTGTTGTATTCCATGTCAGCTTCACAGTTTGGTTTTCAGTAATTGCCGATTTCAAAGTATTGACCGGACGAACAATGTGCATTCTCAGTGTCGGGTCGCCAAGAAGGCTTTCGTGAATACTTCTGTTGGTTTGCCCTGAATAATACGTATTGATATTATTCTGAGTTTTCCTTATACATTCACCGATTGTAGCACCCATTCCCATCTGGTGAAATGT
>JBBIPU010000113.1:0-14172 GCA_037442685.1 Draconibacterium sp.
ACGGCAAGCGGCAAAACCGAAATCTACATTCATATTATCGATGAAATAATCAAATCGGGCCGGCAAGCGCTGTATCTCGTTCCTGAGATTGCACTGACTACGCAAATTATCAATCGGTTAAAACATGTTTTTGGTTCGAAGGTTGGCATTTATCATTCAAAACTGAACAGTCAGGAAAGGGTTGAAATCTGGGAGAAAGTGCTTCTGTTTACAAAAGAACCCGATAAAGGATATCAGGTGGTTTTAGGTGCGCGGTCAGCAGTTTTTTTGCCATTTTCAGACCTCGGGATTGTGATAGTTGACGAAGAACATGAGAACTCATTCAAACAATTCGATCCGGCACCGAGGTACAACGCGCGCGATATGGCTGTTGTCCTTGGTTTTCAGCATGGTGCAAAGGTTTTGATTGGTTCGGCCACTCCTTCATTCGAAAGCTATTTTAATGCAATGAAGGGAAAATATGCTTTGGTAAACCTGTTTAAACGCCATGCCGATGTTGAGTTGCCCGAAATTCTGGTAGCCGATGTGAAGCGTGCGTACAAACGAAAACAGATGCATTCGGTTCTTACTCCCGAATTGTACAATGAGATGAAACTGGCGCTTGAAAACCGTGAGCAGATCATTCTTTTCCAGAACAGGCGCGGCTATTCTCCGTTTGTTGAATGTTTCAGCTGCGGATGGATTCCAAAATGCCGTAATTGCGATGTGAGCCTGACTTACCATAAAATTAAAAACAGGTTGGTTTGTCATTATTGCGGCTTTAGCCGGAACCTGAACGATTCGTGCGAAAATTGCGGATCGCCTGAAGTAAAAACGCGGGGATTTGGCACTGAAAAAATTGAGGATGAAATCAAATCGCTGTTTAAAAATGCCAGGATTGCAAGGATGGATCTGGACACCACCCAAAATAAACTTGCCTTCGAAAAAATCATACACAACCTCGAAACCCGGAAAACCGATATTCTGGTTGGAACCCAAATGGTAACCAAAGGACTTGATTTTGAACATGTAAGCGTCGTTGGAATTCTGAATGCCGACAATCTCATCAACTTTCCCGATTTCAGGGCCCACGAACGGGCTTACCAGCTCATTTCGCAGGTGGCAGGCAGGGCAGGCAGAAAACATAAACGCGGTAAAGTAATCGTTCAGACTTCGAATCCTGAACATCCAATGATTCAATTGATTAAAAATCAGGATTACAACGAAGTTCTCAAAGCGATCCTTCCTGAAAGAAAACTGTTTAAATACCCGCCTTTTTTCAGGCTGATCAAAATTATCGTGAAACATAAAAATGTTTCTGTTGTCGATCAGGCATCGGAAATGCTTGGAAATGAACTTCGTAATAACGAATCGCTTATTGTTTTAGGTCCTGAATTTCCGATGATCAGCAGAATCCAGCTTTGGTATCAGAAGGAAATCTGGCTTAAAATCGACAGGAAACTCAATCCTGAACAGGTTAAATCGTTTATCATTCAGGCTGTTCAAAAAACAAAACAATTTCCGCATCACAGCAAATGCATGATAAATATTGATGTTGATCCGGTTTGAACCATATAAACCGGAATCATGAATTTTAATCAGGAAACAGATGCAAAATAATTAAAATAGATACAATTCATACTCAATTGGTTATCCTGTCGCCATGTGTGGATTGAAAAAAAATAAGGCAGGTTTATACTAAATTATTAACTTTGCGCCTTCGGAAAAAAGTAATGAATTTTAAATGGGAAAGATAATTTCACTGGCAAATCAAAAAGGCGGCGTCGGGAAAACGACAACAACGATAAATCTCGCAGCCAGCCTCGCAGTTTTAGAACAAAAAGTCCTGATCATTGATGCCGACCCCCAGGCGAATTCCACTTCAGGCATGGGTTTCGATCCGAAAAATATTCAGTCGAGTATTTACGAATGCATTGTCGATGAAATTGAAGCAGACAAGGTAATTCTTAAAACCGAAATCGCAAATCTTGATATTATTCCTTCTCACATCGATCTGGTTGGAGCTGAAATTGAAATGTTGAATTTGCCAAACCGGGAAAAAGTTTTAAAAAATGCGATTGAACATCTGAAAAATGTTTACGATTTTATTTTTATCGATTGTTCGCCGTCGCTTGGATTGATTACGGTAAATGCCTTAACTGCATCCGATTCGGTGATTATTCCGGTGCAGTGCGAATATTTTGCGCTCGAAGGATTGGGTAAACTCCTGAATACCATCAAAATCATACAAAACAGACTGAATAAAAGTCTCGAAATTGAAGGATTTCTGCTGACAATGTTTGACAGCCGTTTAAATCTTGCAAACCAGGTTTATGAAGAAGTAAAACGACATTTTCAGGAAATGGTTTTTGAAACCGTAATACAGCGCAATATCAAACTCGGGGAAGCACCCAGTTATGGCAAACCGGTGATTTTATACGATGCCAGTTCGAAAGGTGCAATTAACCACATGAACCTGGCACGCGAAATACTTCAGCGCAATAAAATGACCCGTTTGGGCAAAGAAAGTAATGTTGTAATAAATTAACAGATAAAAGTGAAGAGGAACGTACTTGGAAGAGGCCTGGGAGCTTTGATGGACGATGCTGATAAAATTCAGCCGGGTGCAGGGATAAACGAGATTGAACTTTCGAAAATTGAAGCCAATCCTTTTCAGCCCAGATCAAAATTTGATGAGGAAACATTGAAGGAACTGGCCGAATCGATAAAGGAACTGGGTTTGATTCAGCCGATTACCCTGCGGAAAATTGATGGCGGAAAGTACCAGATCATTGCAGGCGAACGCCGGTTCAGGGCAGCGCAGATGGCAGGTCTGGAAACAATCCCGGCATACATCAGGAAGGCAAAGGATGAGGGAATGCTCGAAATGGCGCTGGTTGAAAATATTCAGCGAGAAGATCTGGATGCCATCGAAATTGCACTCAGCTACCAGCGGTTACTCGAAGAGCTTCAGTTTACTCAGGAAGAACTAAGTTCGCGTGTCGGTAAAAAACGATCGACAATTGCCAACTACCTGCGATTGCTTAAACTTCCGGCAATTATTCAGAAAGGATTGGTCGATGGCCAGATTTCGATGGGGCATGCCCGCGCAATTATCAATATTGATGATGCCGCAACCCAGACCCTGATTTTTAATCAAATCGTTAAAATGGGTTTGTCGGTACGCAGAGTTGAAGAAATTGTCCGCAATCTGAATACAGAGGATTCAAAGGAAACGGCTGAACAGGAAAAGCAAAAATTCCCGAAGGAATTCCAAAGCCTGAAAAAGCAGTTAGACAGGATTTTCGGTTCAAATATTGATTTCTCGATGAACAGTAACGGAAAAGGTAAGATTATAATTCCTTTTAAATCATCAGCCGACCTCGACAGAATTGTTAAAATAATTGAAAATCAGATGTAATGATTTTCCGGCACACTTGATTTAAGAGTAATGTTCTATTTTTGGCAAAATTTTTAAGTGTGATTGCAGTAAAAAATATCATATTCGTTCTGTTGATTTTTGTTTCAGGCAATCTTTTAGGCCAGGATATTCAGGTGGATACAACAAAAATTTCTGAAGTTCCTGTAAATGCCGAAAAAGTTCATTCTCCCAAAAGAGCAACAATTTATTCGGCTGTGTTACCGGGATTGGGGCAGGCATACAATAAAAAATACTGGAAAATACCAATAATTTATGTTGGTTTTGGCACAATTGGGTATTTTGTGGGGTGGAATAACAGTAATTACAGTACATATAAACAGGCTTACAGTGATCTGACAGACAGCGATCCCAACACAAATTCGTATCTCGATATTGATGCTGCAAAGTATTATGATTTGGAAAATTCAACTGATTTTAATAATTTCAAAACCGGATTATCGAAACAGTCAGAATACTACAGGAGGAACAGGGATCTGTTAATTATTTGTTTGGCAGGGTTTTATGGCTTAAATATAATAGACGCGAGTGTTGATGCACATCTGTTCGATTTCGATATCAGCGAGGATTTAACACTAAACTGGCAACCTTCAATACAAACTTTTGAGAAGCAACTGGTTTATGGTTTGAATTGCAAGTTTAATTTTTAAAAACCAAAAATGAAGAAAGTACAACTGATAATAATTTCGTTAACACTGATTTTTAATAGTTTATTTGCACAAAATTTTGATGAATTCGAAAATACTGTTAATGATTCGCTTCCTGTTCCGGAAAATGATTCGGTGATATTGAATAAAAAGGTTGTGGATGAAGATTTAAGCGATATTTTTTCAGGACAGATTGACAGTGCGAATTACAACTGGTACTTAAAAAATGCATTCACCAGCGATTCTGCTGAAGTGAGGTTAGACAATTATCCTAAAAATATTCCCGATTCGGTTTATATTCAACGCCTGCAAAAAACAGAACAGGTAATCGATCTTTCTTACAATCCTGCGGTTTTGAGTTTCATAAAGATGTACACCGAAAGGAAGCGCGATCAGGTTGAACGGATGATCGGTCTGTCGGATTATTATTTCCCTGTAATTGAAGAAATTCTGGATAAATACAATTTGCCTCTCGAGTTAAAATATCTTCCGATTATTGAGTCGGCGCTGAATCCGGTGGCAATATCGAGGGCAGGAGCAATGGGATTATGGCAGTTTATGTATGGTACGGCAAAACTGTTAAACATGGAAATTACAAGTTTTGTGGATGAACGCCGTGATCCGGTAAAAGCTTCAGAAGCAGCGGCTAAATACCTGAAAAAACTGTTTGATATTTACAACGACTGGCATCTGGCAATAGCAGCGTACAACTGTGGTCCGGGAAATGTTGACCGTGCCATCAGAAGATCGGGTGGCAAAACAAATTACTGGGACATATATTATTTTTTGCCGCGCGAAACAAGAGGTTATGTACCATTGTTTATTGCCGCAACTTACGTGATGAATTTTTATGGCGAGCACAACCTGGTCCCGCAAATTCCGGCGATGCCAACCAATGTTGATACAATAATGGTTAACAGGTATCTGCATTTCAACCAGATTGCAGCAACACTCAATATCGACAAGGAGAATTTACAGGCGCTTAATCCGATGTATCGCCGCGGCGTGATACCGGCAACCGAGAGTAACCCTTACCCGCTGGTGCTTCCTTATGAAAAGGTTTATGAATTTATTGACAAGGACACTGCAGTTTTTGCATGGGAGCGCGAAAAATATTTCCCGAACAACACTTTGGTAAATCCGGCTGAAAAATCGGGAGGTCATTTCACTCCGGCTGATGTTAAAGGGAAAACCAAAATTGTTTACACGGTTAAAGCAGGTGATACAGTTGGTGGAATTGCATCGAAATACCATGTCCGGGCCAATGATCTGACTTATTGGAACAACATCAGAAAAAACAAGATCAGGGCAGGGCAGAAACTTGCTGTTTATGTTCCTGAAAAGAATAAACCGGTAAAAGCTAAAAATGAGGAAAATTTGGCAAAAACTGCCTCCGACTCTAATCCGCCGGCAGACAAGGCTGTTTCAGAAAACAGGGAATATGAATATTACACCGTAAAAAGAGGCGATACACCTGCAGAAATTGCCAAGACTTGTGGAATGGACACAGCTGAATTAATGACAATTAACGGTATCAGGAGCGAACGTGGATTGCAAATCGGTCAGAAACTGAAAATTCCAAAGAAATCGTAATTTGCCTTTATTCCTGGTATTTTATATCAAAACCGTTTATTTTTCGGCAAGCTTAATAAACTGAGCTGCCAGATTTTTCCTTGAAAATCTTTCAAATGCTTCAGACTGTATAAACAGTTTATTTTCTTTATAAAGCCTGAAATACTCTTTCAACGTTTGTTTTATTCCGGTAATATCAGAAAATCCAAGCGGGACACCGGCTTTGGTTTCACGCAGAATAACAGCATAATCGGCGTCGGTTGGGCCAAGCGCCAGAATCGGCCGGCGGAGTGCAAGATATTCATACATCTTCCCCGGAAGAATGCCTTTTACATTGGGTGCATCGTTCAGCGGCAAAAGCAAAACCTGCGATTTGCTAAGTTCAATTAATCCTTCACGGTGAGGAAGATGCTCGTTAATAACCAGATTTTCTGTCAGGTTATTATTTTTGATGTCCTCGATCACCGATTGATCGGTCTGACCAATCAGCCTGATTTTCAGGCGATTTTTAAATTCAGTATCCTCCTGTGAAAGTTCTTTCATCGCAATCCAAAGTGCAGCTGGATTCCGGTCTTTGTTGAATGCACCAAAGTGGGAAATGGTAAAGTTTTTATCCGGTTCAGGAACAATAAAGTCATAATCGGTCGGATCGAATCCATTATTGATAATCTCAATTTTTCTGCCTGTAATTTTTTCCATGTCAGCGGCACAGCCAGGACTAACCGTCACAACATGATCGGCCACAGAAAACACCTTTTTTTCAAGTGTTTTGTGTCTTTTGTCGGCAAGTCTGGTCAGTTTGAGTTTGTGGTAAAAATCGATTCCGGTCCAGGGATCTCGGAAATCGGCGATCCATTGAATATCAAACTTCTTTTTCAATTCCAGGGCAATCAGGTGCATGCTGTGGGGCGGACCGGTGGAAATGATCAGATCGACAGGATTTTCACTTAAATAATTAGTAAGATATTTTACGGAAGGTTTAATCCAGAATTTTCGGGGATCAGGAATCAGCAAATTTCCGCGGATAAACACCGAAAGACGGTTTTTCCAGTTTCCTGACGAGGCTTCGGAAATGTAGCCTGATTTGAATTTCGTACCACTTTTCTTTCCTGTTATTTTGCGATACAGATCGTAAGGTTCCCAGATTGGTGTTTTAATTTCGATGATTTCCCTGTTAATTTCCTTAACAAGGCTTTCATCGGTAACCGAAGAATCGGGATTCTCTGGTGTGTAAATTATTGGTTGCCAGCCAAGTTCAGGAAGAAATTTCGACATTTTCAACCATCTCATTACCCCTCCGCCTCCGCTGGGTGGCCAGTAATAAGTGATAATCAGAACTTTCTTCATAATTGCAGATAACAGATTTTTAAAAGTAAACTAAATTAGCAAAACGTTGAGATGTTCTTCTTCAGCAACTTCAGCAAGAAGTTTATCGGAAGTAATAAAAAAGTCAGCTTCTTTGAACATAATAGCTGATGCGAGCTGTAATGAATCAAGCGTGCGTAATCCGGATTTCCAATAACTGCTTACCAGATTTTTTGCAAGAGTTAGTACTTTGTCCGTTTGATTAATAGTCCTGAACTTAATCAAATCCGATTCGAAGTTGTCTATCAGCAAAGAAGCCTGTTCTTCAGTGATCTCCAGCTTTCTTCTTTTTTTCCAGACAGCAGAGCAAAACTCAATTCTGGTTATCTCAGAAATAAAAATCGAATTTATCTGGTGTGAATTGAAAAACTCAAGAATTTCCCTTGTCCCTTCTTCATGGTGATAAAGTTTAAAATGAGATGAAGTGTCGATGAACAGGTTGTTCATACTGAAGTACGCCTTTCTTCAATAACTTCATCTGCAAAAGAAGTCTTACAATCTTTGAGCAATTCCTGCATTTTGGAAAATGAAAAGTCAGTCAATTTTAAACCTGTTTCATCAACGTCGTTTTCAAACATGACGGTTACTTTCACAGGTTTTGTAATTTTAACCGATCTGTCTAGTTTTAACCGGCCTTTAAAATATGTCCCTGTTATTGTTGTCATTGCTTTATTTTTTCCAAATATACATAATCAGAATTGAATTATTGTTTGCCGAACAAAGTTTTGTAACTCACCTGCTTTCCAATTATACTGCTTAAATGGTTGATTTCCACCCTTTCCTGTTCCATGGTGTCGCGGTAACGAATGGTCACAGTGTTATCTTCCAGAGTTTGTGTATCGACAGTCACACAAAATGGTGTTCCGATTGCATCCTGCCTGCGGTAGCGCTTGCCGATTGAATCTTTTTCGTCGTACTGGCAATTGAAATCAAATTTCAGATTATCAATTATTTCACGGGCTTTTTCAGGCATCCCGTCTTTTTTCACCAAAGGTAACACAGCCAGTTTCACTGGAGCAAGTACCGGTGGTATCTTCAGCAATACGCGTGAGTCGTTTTCAAGCTGTTCTTCGCAGTAAGCCGCCGAAACCACCTGTAAAAACATCCTGTCAACGCCAATCGATGTTTCAACTACAAAAGGCACATACGATTCGTTCAATTCCGGATCGAAATAACGGATTTTTTTGCCTGAGTATTTTTCATGCTGAGAAAGATCGAAATCGGTACGCGAATGAATTCCTTCCACTTCCTTAAATCCGAACGGAAATTTGTATTCCACGTCAACCGCGGCATTGGCGTAGTGAGCAAGTTTCTCGTGTTCGTGGAAACGGTAGTTTTCATCGCCGAAACCCAGTGCTTTGTGCCAGTTCATGCGGGTGGTTTTCCATTTTTCAAACCAGTCGAGTTCGGTTCCGGGTTTTACAAAAAACTGCATTTCCATCTGCTCAAATTCGCGCATTCTGAAAATAAACTGACGGGCAACGATTTCATTCCTGAATGCCTTACCGATCTGGGCAATTCCGAAAGGAATTTTCATCCTCCCGGTTTTCTGCACATTCAGGTAGTTCACAAAAATTCCCTGGGCAGTTTCAGGTCGCAGAAATATTTTTTGAGCTCCGTCGGAAGTCGATCCCATTTCGGTTGAAAACATCAGGTTAAACTGTCGAACGTCAGTCCAGTTGCGCGTTCCAGAAATCGGACAAACAATTTCTTCATCGATGATTATCTGGCGCAATTCTTCGAGGTTGCCATCGTTCAGCGCTTTTGAGAACCGGGTGTGTAGATCGTCCCATTTTTTCTGGTTTTCCAAAACTCTCGGATTGGTTTCCCTGAACTGTTTTTCGTCGAATGCATCGCCAAACCGTTTTTGCGCCTTTTCGATTTCCTTGTTGATTTTGTCTTCAATCTTTGCAAGTTGTTCTTCGATCAAAACATCGGCACGGTAACGTTTTTTCGAGTCTTTATTGTCGATGAGCGGATCGTTAAATGCATCGACATGTCCGGAAGCTTTCCAGATGGTAGGGTGCATAAAAATGGCAGAATCGAGTCCGACAACATTTTCGTGAAGCAGAACCATGCTGTCCCACCAGTATTTTTTGATGTTATTTTTCAGTTCAACCCCATACTGACCATAATCGTAAACTGCTCCAAGTCCGTCGTAAATTTCACTCGATGGGAAAACATAACCGTATTCTTTGCAGTGTGCAACCAGTTTTTTGAAAATATCTTCCTGTGCCATTTTATAAATTTCAGATTAATGGGCACAAAAATAGAATATAATTGATTGATGAGGAAGAATTTGAAAATTTTTAAAGCGAAGGTTTTGTAACAGAAATCATTCTACTTCTTCAAAATCCACATATTCACCTTTTGATTGATAGCTGGCTTTCCCCGATTTGTTATTGTATTCGATAGTTACATCGCCTGGTTGCCTTGCTGAACGCTGGTTCTGGCGTTGCTGATCCTGCATTTTCTGTTGCATGTTTTTTATTCCCTTGTCAATCAGCATTGGGAAAAAATAACGAATTAAAAAACGTACACCATAATAAATAATTACAACAATAAAAAGGGTGCGTATAAAACTGACGAGGTTCAATATAATAAACAAATTCATTTCTTTCTGATAAAATCTTCTGTTTCAATAATAACAAAAACCGGGTGCAAATTTAATTTATTTGCAACAGAAGAATTCTGATTTTCTTTTTTTTAACTTATCCGAAACAAAAAAGGCGGTTTTTACCGCCTTAAGTTTTATTGATAAAACATTATTTCTTCTGTGTTACATCTCCTCCGCTTGATTCATCGATATCTTTAACCTGTGGATTGCCATAATAACGCACATCAGCACCGCTGCTGGCATGTGCATACAACTCCTCTGATACGTTTACTTCCGCATCCGATCCACTGCTTACCTTTACTTTACAAATTACACTTTCCAGTTCTTTTGCATTGATATCGCTGCCACTGCTGGCTTCGGCTTCAAAATTTTTGGTTTTGCCTGTGATTTTTGCATCTGATCCGCTGCTTGTATCGAGCGAGAAATTTTTGTAATAAATATCGAGTTCCACATCGCTGCCGCTGCTGGCGCTTACTTTCAGGTCTTCCCCTTTCAGCGTGTTTTCCGATTTCACATCCGATCCCGAAGAAGCATCAACTTTCTGAAGTTCCTTTACCGTTACATAAGCTTTCATGGTTTTGTTTCCATTGTTCCAGTTGAACCAGTTGTTTTGCTTCATGTAAATATGAAGTGTGCCATCTTTAACTTCAGTGATCAGATTGTCAATTATTTCATCATTGGCAACAATCTTCACTTCTTCCGATGAGCCCATTGTAATGTAAAGGTCAATTCCGGTTGAAACTTTAATGCCATTGAAATTGCTTACCTGTCTCATTTCGGTTTTATCTGAATTACCTGGCAGAGCTGAACCGATCAGGGATATAATGCTTAAAAAAATGGTGAACAGTAATTTAGTTGTTTTCATAATAATCGCATTTAAATTTATTTTGAAGAATGACGCCGGTTAAATTAAAAAGTTACAGTGCGATCAATTCTTTATTACATTTCCACCCGACGATTTTTCAATAGAAAGTGAATCCGGTTCGCCTGAATAAAACAGGTTGCCACCGCTGCTGACATCGGTCGATAATTCTTTTTGAACATTTATCCAGATATTTGCGCCACTGCTTGCCTTTACCGAACAAGTTTCAGTTTTTAATTCGCCGGCCTTAATATTCGAACCTGAACTGGCTTTCATTGTAAGGGTTTTCGAAATTCCTTTGAGAAAAATATTTGAACCTGCTGTGGCCGAAACCTCAAGTTCTCCGGCATTCAAAATTAATTTGATATTGCTGCCGGCCGTGCTTTTTAATTTCAGCATTTTCACATGCAATGTATCTTCTGCAAATACATTGCTCCCCGAAGAAGTTTTAATCAACTCAATATCAGGAAGTGTCACCCAAACCTGGAGCGATTTTGATTTCCGTATCCATTTATTGCAGGTAACCTCAAGTTTATCACCATCAACGTAGGTTTCAATTGCTTGTAACAGGTTTTCATCGGCTTTCACCACAACTTTAACAGGGCTGCCCTGCACTATGTAAACATTCATTCCGCGTGAAACGCCAATCTGCCTGAAATCTCCCAGATCGCGGGTTTGCTCCACAACATTTCCATTTCCTTCAATCCCACCGGTAAAAATACACGAACTGAAAAAAACCGAAATAAAAATTACTGAAAATAAGATTGTTGCTTTTTTCATACAAGGAAGTTTTTAATATTAGTTCATTCAAAATTAAGGTATTAATGTTCCGGGTACCTCTTTTTTTCGTTAAATGACTACTTTTTGCCGGTGAATGCTTCGATAATATTTGGCAGTTATCTAAAAAAATCGTTTTCGTTTAAACTGTTCAAGGTTTTTTGTAAATGATAATCCCAGATAAAAGGTAATCTGTGTTAACTTTGCCACGGTTTTTTTGTTTAAGGATAATTAACGTAACATATTGGAAATAAACAATACTGATAATCGGCTGAAATTTATACTTTTGGCGGATTATCAGAAAAAGAGTGAATATCAGGTAATAATAAATATTTAAGATGAGAAGGAAAAGAATTTGGATTGGGATTGCAGTTATTGTAATAGCAGGTTTAGGCTTTTTTAGTTTTACCCAGGATGAAAAAAATTTCGAGATAGCCAAAAGTCTCGACATTTATCATACTTTGTTTCGTGAGCTGAATATGTTTTATGTTGATGATGTAAATCCCACAAAACTTGTTAAAACCAGCATTGATGACATGCTTGAATCGCTGGATCCTTACACCACTTACATTTCGGAAGATGACATTGAGGATTTCAAATTCATGACAACGGGCGAATACGCCGGAATTGGCGCTTTGATCGGCAAACAGAACAACAAGATTGTTATTTCGGAGCCTTACGAAGGATTTCCGGCACAAAAATTCGGATTGAAGGCAGGAGATGTTTTACTCGAAGTTGAAGGGAAGTCAACCGAAAATATGAGCACTGAAGATGTGAGTAATCTGTTGAAAGGGCCGGCCAATAAACCGGTAAAGATAAAATATGAACGGTACGGCGAGAAAAAACCGGTTACTGTTGACGTTGTGCGTGAAAAAATTAGTATCAATGCAGTGCCATATTACGGAATGTTGGACAAAAACACTGCCTACATCCAGTTATCGAGTTTTACTGCCGATTGCAGCGCTGAAGTGAAAAAGGCTTTGCTCGAGTTGAAAAAGAATGAACCACATGCGCTTGTACTCGATTTAAGAGGCAATCCGGGAGGTTTACTGATGGAAGCCGTTGAAATTGTCAACTTTTTTGTACCAAAAGGCTCAGAAATAGTCAGCACCCGCGGTAAAGTAACACAGTGGGACAAAGTTTACAAAGCCACTTCTGAACCGATTGACACTTTGATAAATATCGCTGTTTTAACAAACAGCGGATCAGCTTCGGCATCTGAAATTGTTGCCGGCGCCATTCAGGACCTTGACCGTGGAATTATTGTCGGCACCCGTACTTTTGGCAAGGGTCTGGTTCAAACCACCCGCGATTTAAGTTACAATACCAAGTTAAAGGTGACCACCGCCAAATATTATATTCCCAGCGGAAGGTGCATCCAGGCGCTTGACTACACGCACCGCAACGAAGACGGCAGCGTCGGAACAGTTCCCGATTCACTGATTTCGGAATTCACTACAAAAAAAGGCCGTAAAGTGTACGATGGTGGCGGGGTTGCTCCCGATGTCAAATTCGACCCTGAACAGTTAAGCAGCTTAAGTGTGGCATTGATCACCAGGTTTCAGATATTTGATTTTGCCACAAAATATGCAAGTACGAATGCCACAATTCCGGCGCCTGAACAATTTGAAGTGACGGATGACATTTACAATCAGTTTATTACATATGTAAAATCGGATCATTTTGATTACGAATCTGAATCACAGGGAGAACTCGACGATCTGATACAACACGCCAAAAAGGAAAAATATTACGAAATGGCACAAAAAGAGTTTGAAGCCCTGAAAGCTAAACTTGCACCCGATTTTGACAAAGACGCAGAAGCATTCAAAGATGAAATCAGGGAATTACTCCGGGATGAAATTGTATCGCGGTATTATTACCAGAAAGGCGCAATCCGGGCAGCAATCAACGATGATAAGGGAATTAAAAAAGCAATTGAAGAGTTAAACTCTGAAACCGCTTATGCAGGCCATTTTCAGAAAGGTATGGTAATTAAAGCGAATTAGAAGTAATTCATTTTAAATATGATAAGGGAGGTTTGTTAAGCCTCCTTTTTTATTTCAGTTCAGTTTTGCCTGCCCTTTTTTACGTTGCAGCCAGTTAATCCAGAATAATACAGCGATCAGGAAGAGTGGTCCTGATATTCCGAGATAAGTAACAAGTGGGAACCTTCCCCAGAACATGACAATATAAGTGATTCCAACCAGAGCAAAAGCGATAGTTCCCACCCACTCGTGTTTCCATGCCACAATTAAAATTAATATCAATACAAAATTTGGAATCAGGTGAATCAGAAATCCACCTAATTTTTTAATCAAACTTTGGTCGCCCTCAAATGCATCAAGTGCAAAAAGCCCTAAAAACAGGATAAAAACAATGGTTAAAATTCGGGGTGTCCAAAAGAGTATTTTGTTCATTTGTTATGGTTTCTGGTTCAATTGCAATACGTAAACATCTGCAATAAAGTTCAAATATTATTCTGGGTTAGTTTTCAAAATTGTATCTTCCCGCAAAATCCGGAAAATGAAAATTTATTTTGCAGGGTCAATTCGTGGTGGTCGCGAAGATGCAGCTTTGTATTTACAGATAATTGAATATCTGAAATCGTTTGGAGAAGTTGTAACAGAGCATGTTGGCGATCCCAATCTCACAGATTCAGGTGATGACGGTCCGACGGACCAGTTTATTCACCACCGTGATTTGGAGTGGCTGCAATCTGCTGATATTTTGGTTGCCGAAGTTACAACAGTTTCGATGGGTGTTGGTTACGAAATTGGCCGAGCTGTGGAATCGGGTAAAAAAGTACTTTGTTTATTCCGGTCCGGTTCCGGGAAAAACCTTTCGGCCATGATTGCTGGTTGCCCCGATTTGAAATTGGTAAAATACAGTAGTTTGGATGAAGCTGAAAAAG
>JBBIPU010000114.1:0-14168 GCA_037442685.1 Draconibacterium sp.
TTTATTGAAACAAAGAAAATGATTCTGAGAAAATAAGAAAAGGATCCGATCTTTTAGAATGATCGGATCCTTCACAACTCTCTGATCAGGAAAATCAAAAAATTACAATCATCTGTTTATTAATTGCTATTTTAAAAAAAGATAAAGCATTACACAATTAGACTACTCCTTTATTCGGAAGCGAAGGGCTCATATGGAATAAAACACACAAAATGCCCCTGCAACCAAATAATAACTGCCTGATAAATTATTGTTCATCAGAATTAAACAGGCGGAATCCAACCAGCCTGTCGTAACGTGCAGCGAAATCGCTGTAATATACAAACAGAAGATAATCATTTTCGGTCTCCCAGAAACTGCCCTCAATATTGGTAACATCAGCTGAAGTGGCTCCCTGCGGAACGTAAACATATTCATAATTGTAATAACCCTGTTTCAGAAGCAGCGTCAGTTCGTAGGCGTTTGTATTGAAATTCCAGGTCATTTCGTTGCTTTTGTTGGCATTCCAACCGGTAAGCGCCCCAAATACATTTACAGTTCCGCCTAATAAAATTGAAGGCAGCGCCAAAGTAAAATGTACAAAAGTATAGTCGCATTCGGTGTCGGGGACTTTTACTTCTTCATCCTGACTTTCAATAGTATATTTTCCGTCCATTTCCTTGTACTTAAAGAAATTTTTACCTGTCCTGACCTCGTCTTTCATAATGGTTTTATGATAATAAGGGCTATGAAACTCGGTCGAAGCAATATTTTCGCCGTTAAACTTGTTCGACCTGTTATCGAAATACCTGAATTCATTGCCTGCCGGGAATATGGTTTCTTTCATGTTTTCATAGATAAGCTGGTTTCCCCTGATGTAAACCGGTTTAAGATTACGGGCGGCATTATCCCACCGGCCATTTTGCATAATTACCACTTTTACATCTTTTAAAGGATTTTCAATCTGAATATTACTATGAGTGATTGCAAAATCAAGTTCCTGATTCGGTCCCATATAAAGATCTGTTCTTGCCCTTCTTACCCTGCCATCGATAGATGCCTTTTGATCAACCACATAAAACCGCTGGGTAATTACAACTTTCTCCTTGTCGTTATCTTCAAAAACCACAAGTACATAATTTCCCGAATAATTGAGTTTCATATTATCGTTTGGCATTAGAAGCTGGTAGTTTGAATAATGAAACGTGGTGTTAAACGATAATTTGTAATCGTCAAGTGGATTTTCGGGGAAACCACTGATATATTCATTTTGTGAAATATAACTTTCATTCCAATTGGCATCGCAATGAATAACAGTGTAATAATAATTTCTTTGCTGATCCGATAAATCATCGAATTTAAAAAGTAACTGGGCATCCTCACCTAAAGTAAGCACCGGATATGATAATTCAAAACCGGCCCGGTACATCTGCACTGTTTTAATATATTCGCGGTACACGGCGTTTTCGTAATAGTAACTTTTATTTTGAGCTGATAAACTGCTCAAAAAAGTGATCAAACCAAGGGCAACGATCAGAAAATATCTCATTTGGTATTTTTTAAAAATCTTACTTATTTTACTAATCATTTTCAATAAACGTTAAAAATGCCAGATCAGTCTGTTCATATACATTTTCAGCGAAATATAATGATTAAAGAGTAAATAATCCTGATTGTCATAAGGCAAATTGGATCGAAAAAATTGGAATAATTACAAATAGTTAAGAATACCACGCAATAATTGCGACTATACAATAAATTATTACTTTTGATGCGCTAAAAAAATAACACTATTTGAGTTCAATATGTCAGAAACTATTAAGTTAAGGAAAGGGCTGAATATTAAGCTGCAAGGAAGTGCCAAACCCGAAATTGAATCGTTGCCGGTTCCTTCGAAGGTAGCACTGAAACCTACCGATTTCCAGGGACTCACACCAAAGCTCAAAGTCAAGGCCGATGACGTAGTAAAAGCCGGAGAAGCTTTATTCTTTGATAAGTACTACCCTGAAATTCAATTCACAGCTCCTGTTGGAGGTAAAGTTATCTCGATAAACCGGGGCGAAAGACGTAAAGTGCTTGAAATCATTATCGAAACCGATACCAGGGCGGGTTCAGCCGAATTCAGAAAGGCTGATCCCAAATCGCTTTCACCGGAGGAGGTAAAAGTACAACTGCTGAACAGCGGGATTTGGCCGTTAATCAAACAAAGGCCTTACGGAATCGCCGCTTCACCGGCAAAAAAACCAGATGCAGTCTTCATTTCAACTTTTGATACCGCTCCCCTGGCTCCCGATTATGATTTTATACTGAAGAATCAGATTTCAACATTTCAGACAGGCATCGATGCTGTTGCCAAACTAACCGATGGCAAAGTTTACCTTGGCATCAAAGCCGGCTCTGTGTTTTCCGGCATTAAAAGTGTGGTGATCAACACTTTCGATGGGCCTCACCCGGCAGGAAATGTTGGCGTTCAGATTGCCAACACCCGGCCGGTCAACAAAGGCGAAATTGTTTGGACCATCAATGTTCAGGATGTGCTGTTCATTGGCCGCCTGTTCGAAACCGGAAAAGTGGACTTCAGCAAAGTGGTCGCACTGACCGGATCGGAAGTTGAAAACCCGAAATATTATAAAACCGTTGTCGGGGCGCAGGTATCATCGATTGTTGATGGAAAACTGAAAAAACAGGAAGAAAAACAGCGGATCATCAGCGGGAACGTGCTCACCGGAACACAGGTTGACAAGGAAAATTATTTAGGATTTTTCGATTCACAAATAACCGTAATCCCTGAAGGTGATTACTACGAATTTTTGGGTTGGGCAATGCCGCGACTGAATAAATTCAGTTTTTCGAGAGCATATTTCTCGTGGCTGAACAAAAACAAATCGTATGTTGCCGACACCAACCTGAATGGCGAGGAACGTGCGTTTGTGGTTACAGGTCAATACGAGAAAGTGGTTCCGATGGATATTCTTCCGGTGCATCTGCTGAAAGCCATTATTGCCGAAGACATCGACAAAATGGAACAGCTTGGCATATATGAAGTTGTGGAAGAAGATCTGGCACTTTGCGAATTTGTCTGTACATCAAAAATCGAAGTTCAGAAAATAGTTCGCAAAGGTATCAACCTGATGATTAAGGAAATGGGCATTTAAGAATTAAATTTTGAAGAAAGTAAATGAAAGCACTGAGAAAGTTTTTAGATAAAAAGAAACCGCTGTTTCTGCCCGGTGGGAAATATTCAAAATTTGGTTCCACATTCGGGGCATTCGAAACATTTTTGTTCACTCCGGACCACACTTCAAAATCGGGCACACACATTCACGATTCAATCGACCTGAAAAGAACAATGACCATTGTGATCATTGCCTTGCTACCGGCATTGCTTTTCGGAAGCTGGAACATTGGTTACCAGAACGGCCTGGCATTTGGCGTTGAAAGAAGTCTCATGGGAAATTTCATTTTCGGATTTCTGAAAGTGCTGCCGATTATGGTGGTTTCGTATGGTGTGGGTCTTGGCATTGAATTTATTGTTGCACAAATACGCGGACACGAAGTAAATGAAGGATTTCTTGTAACAGGTATTCTCATTCCGCTCGTTCTTCCGGTAACCATTCCATTGTGGATGGTTGCACTGGCAACTGCTTTTGCAGTAATATTCGGAAAAGAAATTTTTGGCGGAACCGGTTACAATATTATGAATGTGGCGCTTATCGCGCGTGCCTTTTTGTTCTTTGCTTACCCATCAGCCATGTCGGGCGACAAAGTATGGATTTACGGATTGACCAAAAATGCGCCGGTTGACGGATTTTCAGGGGCTACACCGCTGGCACATGCAGCTCAGGGCGCAGCCAATGAAATGGCATCGTTTGCCGACATGTTTTTTGGTTTTATTCCTGGTTCGATCGGCGAAACATCAACACTTGCCATCCTGATCGGGGCCGCCATCCTGATTTTTACAGGAATAGGCAGCTGGAAAATCATGGTTTCGATATTGGCAGGTACCCTGGTAATGGGTGGCGTTTGTAATTTATTTCCGGCCAACGAATACATGAGTATTCCAGTTTACATGCACCTTGTAATGGGAGGTTTTGCATTTGGTACCGTATTCATGGCCACCGACCCTGTTACTGCGGCAAATACAGAAAAAGGAAAATGGATTTACGGATTCATGATTGGCGTGCTGGTTGTGCTGATCAGAATTTTCAACCCGGCCTATCCGGAAGGAATGATGCTCGCTATTTTGTTGATGAATGTATGGGCACCGCTGATTGATTACTTCGTAATTGAAAGTCATATCAAACGGCGTTTGAAACGGGCCAAAGTAAAAGGTAACGCTTAAAATAAATTACTATGAAGAATTTCAGTAATACATATATTTATACGTTTTCCATCGTAATGGTGGTGGTAGTGGCCCTGCTTCTGTCGATTGCAGCTATGCAGCTGAAACCATTTCAGGATAAAAATATTGAAGTTGAAAAGAAACAAAATATTCTGGCTTCGGTAAGAATCAGTTCAACGCCGGCCGATGCGGTTGACCTGTATTCAAAATACATCACCGAAAGTTTTGTTCTGAACAACAAAGGAGAAAAACAGGATGGTGATGCTTTCACTATTGATCTTAAAACGGAGCTAAGCAAACCTGCTGCCGAAAGAAAATTACCGGTTTTTGTTGCCACTTTGGAAAACGGAACCAAAGCCTACGTTGTTCCGCTTCGGGGCAAAGGACTCTGGGGGCCGATCTGGGGTTATATTTCTCTTGAACCTGATATGAATACAGTATATGGAACAGTTTTCGACCATCAGGGAGAAACGCCCGGGTTAGGTGCTGAAATCTCTACCAGCTGGTTTCAGGAACCTTTCCGTGGAAAAACAATCTTTAAAGATCCCACCGATTTTGTTTCGATTCAGGTTGTGAAAGGCGGAGCGCCCAAAAATGACCCGCACGCTGTGGACGCCATTTCGGGCGGAACAATCACTTCCAAGTCACTTCAGGCAATGCTTGATTCGTGCCTTGTTCAATACAAAACTTACTTTATTACCAATCGCAAGTAAAAAACAAAAGATATGGCATTGAAAAATATAAAAATGTTGACCAACCCTCTGAACCTTCAGAATCCGATAACGGTTCAGATTTTAGGGATCTGTTCGGCTCTTGCTGTTACAGTTAAACTAAAACCGGCAATTGTAATGGGACTTTCGGTAATGGTTGTTACTGCATTTTCCAACCTGATCATTTCTTTTATGAGGGATTACATTCCACCACGCATTAGGATTATCGTTCAGCTGGTGGTTGTTGCAACTATGGTAATCCTTGTTGACCAGGTTTTAAGGGCTTTTGTTTACGACGTCAGCAAACAGCTTTCGGTTTATGTCGGGTTGATTATCACCAACTGTATTATCATGGGAAGGCTTGAAGCTTTTGCCATGGGAAATAAACCCTGGCCTTCGTTTGTCGATGGTATCGGAAATGGGTTGGGTTATGCCGGTATTCTTGTCCTCGTGGCAACAATCCGCGAACTTTTGGGTTCAGGCTCTCTTTTGGGTTACAAAATCATTCCCAAAGCTGTGTATGATTCAGGATATATCAACAACGGAATGATGATTATGCCGACAATGGCATTGATTCTGGTGGGAGTTATTATCTGGGTTCAGAGAAGCTACTTCAAACAATTACACGAAAAAGAATAATCCTTTAAAATAAAAAGATTATGCAGGAAATAATTAACATATTCGTCAGGTCGGTTTTTATCGACAATATGATTTTCGCATTCTTTATCGGGATGTGTTCTTACCTTGCTGTTTCGAAAACCGTAAAAACTTCAATCGGATTAGGAATAGCAGTTGTTTTTGTGCAGATAATCACAGTTCCGGTAAACTACCTTTTGCTGAAATATGTAATGAAACCGGGCGCCTTATCGTGGCTTGGAGAAACTTTTAAAGATGTGGACCTTTCGTTCCTCAGTTTCATGGTTTACATTGCCACCATTGCAGCAATGGTTCAGTTGGTTGAAATGGTTGTTGAGAAATTTTCCCCGGCCCTTTACAACTCGCTCGGTATCTTTCTTCCGTTAATTGCTGTAAACTGTGCAATTCTTGCAGGTTCGCTCTTCATGGAACAAAGGGAATATCAGAATATCGGTCAGGTACTTTCATGGGGACTTGGCTCAGGAGTTGGCTGGATGCTCGCCATAGTATCACTTGCCGCTGTTCGCGAAAAAATGAAATACAACCAGATTCCACCGGCGCTGAAAGGAATGGGAATCACTTTTATTGTTACCGGTTTGATGGCAATTGCCTTCATGAGTTTTCTCGGTATTAAAATTTAATTTGAAAAATCCAGACCAAAATGATATTAGCATCAACTGTATTTGTAATAGCATCAAGTATTATTGCCTTCCTGGTGATTATACTAATACTGGTTGCAACATTATTGTTTGCAAGGGCTAAACTTACCGCAACCGGAAAGGTTAGAATCAATATCAATGAAGAAAAAGATGTGGAAGTTAATCCGGGGGGTACGCTGCTTTCCACATTGTCGGAGCACGGAATTTTCCTGCCATCAGCTTGCGGTGGTGGCGGAACCTGCGCGCAATGCCGTTGTCAGGTAATTGAAGGTGGCGGATCGATTTTGGCTACCGAAACCGGTCATTTCACACGGAAAGAACAACAGGACCACTGGAGGCTTGGCTGCCAGGTAAAAATCCGCGAGGACATGAAAATTAAAGTGCCTGAACATGTTCTGGGTGTTAAAAAATGGGAGTGTGAAGTGGTTTCGAATAACAATGTTGCCACCTTCATCAAAGAGTTTGTGGTAAAACTGCCGGAAGGCGAAACCCTGAACTTTAAATCGGGAGGATACATACAGATTGATGTTCCGAAAATAGATGTCGATTTTAAAGATATTGAAGTAGGTGAAAAGTTCCGTGGCGAATGGGAAAAATTTGGTATGTTCAACCTGAAAATGAAAAACCCGGAACCTACATTCCGCGCTTATTCAATGGCCAACCACCCGGCAGAAGGAAACATTGTGATGTTGAATATCCGTATTGCAACGCCACCGTGGGACCGCGCCAACAATGCCTTTAAAAATGTGAACCCGGGAATTTGTTCTTCCTTCATCTTCTCGCGTAAACCTGGCGATAAAGTAACTGTTTCAGGACCTTACGGTGAATTTTTCCTGAAAAACAACGATAACGAAATGATGTTTATCGGCGGTGGTGCCGGAATGGCGCCCATGCGCTCTCACCTTTTCCATCTGTTCCAAACCGTAAAGGAAACAAAGAAAAAAGTGACTTTCTGGTATGGAGCCCGGTCGTGGAAAGAAGTTTTCTATTACGAACAGTTCCGCGATATTGAAAAGAATTTCCCGAATTTTAAATTTAACCTTGCGCTTTCGGAACCACTACCTGAAGATAAATGGGACGGCCCGGTTGGCTTTATCCACCAGGTGATTTACGATAATTACTTGAGCAAACATGAAGAACCAGAAGAAATCGATTATTACCTCTGCGGCCCTCCCATGATGAACGATGCTGTTCAGAAAATGCTTTACAATCTGGGCGTTCCGAACGAAAATGTATTATTCGACGATTTCGGAAGCTGATTTTTGATAAAAATCCGGGTTTCCGGTAAAAATATATACAGCCGTTCCTATAAAAAGAGCGGCTGTTTTTCTTTCCGATCTGAATAATAAATGTCTTCTGTTTTCAGTTATTTATTCGTATTTTAAGCCGCTTATTTTCAGGGAACAGAAATTCTGACAAGCATGAAAACAAATCAAAAATCAATATTTAATATTTTGAAAATGAAGCATATACTTTATTTTACCCTCATTATTCTGGTTTCAGTTTTTTATGGCTGCAACAATAACGACACTCCTTCGGAAACCGAAAAAAGCATTGTAATCAATGAAGTACTGCCAAAAAACACGCAGTACGGCTCGGATGAAGATGGTGAATTTGACGATTGGATTGAAATTTACAATCCTTCAACAAAAAAACAGGACATTTCGGGATATTATTTAAGCGACAGCAAAAAGAACCCGACAAAGTGGAAATTCCCCGCCGGAACCACCATTGAGGCAAACAGTTACCTGATTGTGTGGGCAGACGAAGATTCAACCCATGTTTCAGGGCTGCACACCAACTACAAACTGTCTGCCGATGGTGAAAATGTAGTTTTGATGACACCTGATGAGAAAGTGATTAACCTGGTGGAATACCCGGCCACAGTGATTGAACAATCGTGGGCACGAAAACCAAACGGAACCGGAGATTTTGTTTGGTCAGTCCCGACTTTTAATAAATCGAACGACTGATCAGGAGTGTATCAAAACAAAAGAGCAGAAAATGTTGAATTTTCTGCTCTTTTGTTTTGATACAAACGCCGGTTTATTTCACATTCATTTGTCCACCTGAATTGGTATTGGCAAGATTTCTCACACCCGTGGTTCCGCCACCTTTTAAGGTCAGTTCAACGGGCTGATTGGTTTTCCATGCACCGCGGGTGAAATCAGGAATTTCGATCGGTTTCGAACCGTTGGCAATAGACCATTCGCTGAGCGGGGTCAGACTGCTCCAGGCGGCTGCATCGTAAACATCCATGTCCATTGGCAAACCATTTCTCAAACAATCAATCAGGCGCCAGTCCATCATAAAATCCATTCCACCGTGGCCACCCACCTGTTTGGCCATCTCACCCACTCTTTTCACAATTTCAGGCTGGAATTTTTCCTGCAACTCTTTCATTTTAGCCTCGTTGGCCACTTCATGTCCGAAGGCAATCTGTTCGACAGGGTATTTCTGGGCAAAAGCTTTTGTACCGCTTAACAGGTGGATTCGCGAATAAGGGCGCGGTGAACTGATATCGTGCTGAATCAGGATTGTTCTGCCTTTGTTGGTTCTGATCATCTGCATATCCATGTTTCCACGCATATCCCAACCCACAAACTGCTGAAAAAACGGGTCTTCCTTTGCTTTTTCCTCAATTCTCTTTCTCAGGGTAAAATCGTTGCCCATCATTGCAGTCAGGTAATCCATTTTATCGCCCCGGTTGATGTTCATTGCCTGGCATATCGGTCCCAGACCGTGAGTCGGATAAACGTTGGCTTTGCGTTTATTTTCGTGCATTCGCCACATTTTATAGTAAGCTCCGTCGGCTAATTCGTTGTCTTTCGGTTTGTTAAAAAGCCAGTAGTCGAGATCGTGTATGTAAGCACCTTCACCGTGAATAAGGTCGCCGAAAGCACCCTGTCTGGCCATATTCAGTGTTAAAAGTTCAAAGAAATCGTAACAGCAGTTTTCAAGAATCACGCAATGTTTCCGTGTTTTTTCTGAAGTTTCAACAATCTGCCAGCATTCATCCATTGTTTTTGCCGTCGGCACTTCCACAGCAGCGTGTTTGTCGCCTTCCATCGCAGCTACTGCCACCGGAACATGCCATTGCCAGGGAGTTGCAATATAAACAAGGTCAACCAATTTACTTTCGCACAAAGCTTTGAAACCCAGGTCACCGTTTACAAATTCTGCAGCTTTGGGCAGCCCGGCTTTTGCAAGAATTTTTTGTGCACCGTCAACGGCAGCCTGGCGGACATCGCACAAAGCAGCAATTTCCACGCCATCGATAAAAGTCATTCTTTCCACAGCATCCGATCCGCGGTCGCCAATTCCGACAAAACCAATCCGCACTTTGTCGAGTTTGGGAGCGGCGTATCCGCACATGTTGAAATTCATTTTCGGAACCCGTTCAGCGGATTTCCTGATTTCCTTCATTTTTTCACTGCTGTCGGGTTGACCGGCAGCAAGAACCGGTGCACTGGCCAGAACTCCTGAACCAATTGCCACACTTTTTATAAACGATCTACGGCTTGAACTCATAAATTTTATTTTTTTTTATTTTTGCATCCGCCAAACTTAAAAATTAATTAATGCTGACTACAATGAGTTTTGTCTGTTTTAACTGATAAATTTCAGATTTCGTAAAAATAAGTTATTATCTGGTTGGCACTGCCCAATCGGGGAAAACAGTTAAATCAATACCAAAAATAATTGTCCCCCAGAAATACATAACAAGGGTGATTATGAAAATGCTGACTGCATCAAGCAGCAACCCGGCCTTTATCATGTCTGTTATCCTGATCCTGTTTGTTCCGAAAATAATGGCATTCGGAGGTGTTGCCACCGGAAGCATGAATGCCATCGATGCAGCGAGAGTTGCCGGAATCATTAATAACATCGGGTTCACTTTTATGGCAACGGCAAGTCCGGCCAGAATCGGTAAAATCATTTCGGTGGTGGCAACATTCGACGTTAATTCGGTTAACAACGCCAGCATCGTTACAACTGCCAAAGTCAGGAATATTGGTTTAATTCCCGCCAATCCTTTCAACTGTTCGCCAAACCAAACCGACAAACCCGATGCCACGAATCCCTGCGCCAGGGCAAAACCACCTCCGAAAAGCAAAACAATTCCCCAGGGTATTTTATTGGCTGTTTCCCAGTTCATCAGTTTTTCACCTTTCCTTGTTTTCGAAGGTATCATAAACAACAGCAAGGCAAATAAAACAGCCACTGTGCCGTCGTTAATAAAATCAGGGTGATTGAACAGTTTTTCCCATCCCGGAATAACCAGCGACTGGATGACAATTTCGGAACGGAAAATCCATAAAAACACAAGCACAGCGAATAAAACAAAAACAACCTTCTCTTCCTGTTTTGGGCTTCCCAGTGATTTATATTCGCTTTTAAATTCGTTCATTGAAATATCGTTCCACCTGTCTTTGGGTTTGTACATCAGATAAAGAATAAGCCAGGCCGAAAAAAATAAGAGAATAGTTACCGGAAGTGCGAAAAAAAACCAATTGGCAAATGAGATTTCAGTCATACGTGGAAAAATAATGGAAGAAATCCTTACAAATGACAAATTGGGCGGAGTGCCCACCAATGTTGCAATTCCGCCAATCGATGCCGAATAAGCCACTGCCAGCAGCAACCCGACAGAAAATTTCCCGACTTTTTCTTTTCCGAGGCTCTCCTCAAGTTTCAGGATTATTGAAAACGCAATTGGAACCATCATCATTGCAGTTGCAGTATTCGACATCCACATCGACAGAAATGTGGTAGCCAGCATAAAACCCATCAAAATGCGTCCCGGACTTATTCCGAAAAGAATCAAAATCCGCAAAGCAATCCGGCGGTGAAGGTTCCATCGTTCCATGGCAAAAGCCATTAAAAATCCCCCAATAAACAGAAATATAACATGATTAAAATAGAGGGCAGAAATCGTTTTTCCGTCAACAACACCGAGGAAAGGGAATAAAACCACCGGAAGCAGCGAAGTGACCGCGAGCGGAACCGGTTCGGAAATCCACCAGGCAGCCATTAAAAAAGCAATGGCAAATGTATAAGTAACATTTTTATTGCCAGGATCGAGGTCTGCAAAAACGATGATCAGCAAACTGATTAAAGGGGCAATAAAAAGCATCGATTGTTTAATGCTTCCGGATTTGAATGTGATCAGTTTAGTCATAAGAACAATAAAGGTCAGTTTTTAATTTGCTTCTTTCAAAATCAGAACAGGGCAAACTGTTTAAATTTAATAAAAGAATATCGTTTTGCCAACCATATTGAATCTCATTTGTTTTTTAACTAACTTGTATGCATTAACCAATAAAAAATAAATGTATGTACCAGTACAAAGCAAAAGTAGAAAGGATAGTTGACGGCGACACCTTGGATGTTATCATCGATCTGGGTTTTAAAATCACAACTTTCCAGCGGATCCGTCTGGCCAGAATAAACACTCCTGAAACTTACAATGTTAAAAAGGATTCGGAAGAATATCAGAAAGGGATGGATGCCAAACAGTACGTTGAGGAAAGAATTGCGGCAAACAAAAACGAGATAAACCTTGAAACCGAAAAAGTTACTGAGAAATATGGCCGTTACATCGGAACCATCTGGCTTGCCGATTCAACCGTTTCCTTAAACGATGAACTGGTTCAGAAAGGACTGGCAAAATATGTCGAATATTAAATCCATTCATAAACAGTGATGCAGGTAATTTTGGGAGCCGGAGGAGCGGTCGGAACCGATCTGGCAAAGGAGTTAAAGAATTACACAGATAAAATTCGATTAGCAGGCAGAACTCCCGAAAAAGTAAATAAAGATGATGAACTTGTAATATGCGACGTTATTAATCCCGATGATGTTGATAAAGCTGTTAGTGGATGCGACGTTGCGTACCTCACAGTTGGATTGCCCTATCGTTTAAAAGACTGGCAGGAGAAATGGCCGGTTGTGATGAAGAATACAATTACCGCTTGTAAGAAACACAATACAAAACTTGTATTTTTCGATAACATTTACATGTACAATCCTGATCAGCTAAATCCGATGACCGAAGAAACCGAAATTCTTCCGGCAAGCAAAAAAGGAAAAATAAGAGCTGAAATTTCACAGATGATCATTGATGAAATACAGGCCGGCACATTGCATGCATTAATTGCAAGATCGGCTGATTTTTATGGTCCGGGAATTAAAAACAGTGCATTTAATGAAGCTATCTTCAACAATCTGAAATCAGGAAAAAAAGTAAACTGGTTCTGTTCAACCGATTATTTGCACAATTTCACTTTTACTCCCGATGCAGCAAAAGCAACCGCACTTTTGGGCAATACTGAAAGCGCTTTTGGCCAGGTCTGGCATTTACCAACAGCAAAACCAATAACGATGAAAGAGTGGATTGAGAAAGTTGCTGATGAACTTGGTGTAAAACCAAAAATTCAGATCGCACCAAAATTTCTTGTCCGGGTGCTGGGAGTTTTCAATCCAATTATGAAAGAATTTGTCGAAATGCTTTACCAGTACGACCGTGATTACAATTTCGACAGTTCAAAATTTGAAAATACTTTTAAAATTAAACCTACTTCAATTGAAGAAGGAATCAGGCAGGTTGTTGCTGCAGGCTGATATTCGGATTTATCAAAACAGACCATAATTATATAATGTAAAACCCTGTATTATTGTATTTTACATAAGTTTACAATTTTATTTTTCCCTTAAGATACAATGTTAATAAAGTTAACTTCACATCCCAATCAGTTTCATTTTTCAGGCGAAGCAAATCAAAATGCACTGTATTTTTGAAACAGGTTCGAAATAGCCATTACAGTTTTTCACGCTAAAAATTGGTTATTATTCAATTAAAATTATTATATTCGCCTGATTACAAACCCATTAAATAAAACCCTTATGAAAAAGCTTTTTGAACTGTTCCTTTTTCACATACTTTTATCTGCATCCCCAGGTTTTTTGTATTCAAATCCGATTGAATCAGCACCTGAAAATCTGACTGATTATAAAATTATAAACATGCATAATACAAGTATCTCATTATTGGATACAACCGGGATTCAGACCATGGAAACTCACGGTACTGCCCAAAAAGTATTTTCAGTTTATAATGCTTCTTTTGTTCCGGAAGAAACGAAAGAATCTTCATTCAAAGTATTTCCAAATCCGGCGTCTGAAAAACTATATATCCGGTTTCATGGCTGGGACGGAGAAAAAGAGATTAAAATACTTGATATAACAGGCAGAACTGTAATGCAATTCAGATCTGCAGATCAAATGACAGAGATTGATATATCGAAGCTTCCCAAAGGAGTTTATCTGATTCATGCAACCAACAAAACGCAGCATGTGGTAAACAAAATAAAAATTCAATAAAGAATTTTTTGAATAAAGCCCCGGCATTTGAGGCTCATGAGATTAATGAAAAAGCAAAAGAAATGAATCGACAAATAGTTGCTTTTTTTGCCAATTAGAAATAAAAAGTTTTGCCAATGTAAAAAAATTAATACATTTGCACGCACAAAAAAAGAGGATGAAACCTCGGTGTTCTTTGCACCTGGTGAGGTGGGTGAGTGGCTGAAACCAACAGTTTGCTAAACTGTCGTACGGGAAACTGTACCGGGGGTTCGAATCCCCCCCTCACCGCGTTTTGAAATATTATCGGGGTATAGCGCAGTCCGGCTGGCGCATCCCTATGTAATCGGGAGGGTCGCAGGTTCGATCCAACCAAATAAAAAAACAGCCGGAATTTGAAATAACGGGGTATAGCGCAGTCCGGCTAGCGCACCTGCTTTGGGAGCAGGGGGTCGCAGGTTCGAATCCTGCTACCCCGAC
>JBBIPU010000115.1:0-13978 GCA_037442685.1 Draconibacterium sp.
GAAATGGTTACAGATTAACCGATAATAAGGATTTTGATAATTAAAAACCGAATATAAATTCGATAATTTGAATCTGAAAATTGGAATAACAGGCAGTTCAGGATTTCTCGGAACTTTAATTTCAGGGGAATTAAAAAAACGCGGACACGAAGTTTATGGCATCAGTCGTGAATTGCTTTACGGTTCAACTTCGCTGCTTTCAAAAGAAATTGAAGGAACCGATGTTATTATTAACCTTGCCGGAGCCACAATTCTGCAACGATGGACAAAAAAGAATAAAAAACTGATTTATGAAAGCAGGGTGAATACCACCCGGAACCTGGTTAATGCACTGAATTCATTTCCTTCGGAAAAACAACCCCGAAAATTTATTTCGGCTTCGGCAATCGGAATTTACAAAACGGGATTTACACACAACGAAAACAGCACGGAATTCAACGAAAATTTTGACGGGATTGTTGTTAAAGCCTGGGAAAATGCAAGTGAATCATTGAATCAGGGGATACAGAGAATTATTTTACGGATCGGACTTGTACTGGGTAAAAAGGCAAAAACAATTGTCTATTCGAAACTGCCGTTTAAACTGGGACTGGGAGCTACAATCGGGAACGGGAAACAACCATTTCCCTACATTCACGAAACTGACCTTGTAAACGCTTTTATATGGGCAGTTGAAGAACTGCAAACCGGAGGTATTTTCAATGTTGTGGCACCGCAAAACATAACCAATAAAGATTTCACAAAAGCCCTGGCAAAAGCGATGAATCGTCCTGCAATTTTTATGATCCCCACATTTATTTTAAAAATCATTTTAGGAGAATCAGCGGTGTTGCTCACCGGTTCGCCTGATGTAAAACCTGAAAAACTTCAGACAGCCGGTTTTAATTTTCTTTTTCCTGATATTGATAAAGCCCTTAGAGAAATAGTAAACACATAAAAAAAGAGACCATCTTTTAAAGATAATCTCCTTTTGTGAAGCTATTTTTTGATTTTTATTTTAACCGGTTTTTCAGTGCAACAAATTCTTCGGCTAATTCTTTTGGAAGATGATTACCGAAATTTTTGTAATGCTCATCAATCAATTCGCACTCTTCAAGCCATTTCTGAGTATTTACGCTTAAAAGTTCGTCAAGATTTTCAGCAACGGATTCAATTCCTCTAACATTGATGTCTTCTTTTTTAGGAACAAATCCAATCGGAGTTTCAACCGTTTCAACAGCGCCATCACAGGCATTGAAAATCCATTCCAGAACCCTCATGTTTTCACCGTAACCGGGCCAAAGCCATTTTCCGTTTTCATTTTTCCGGAACCAGTTGACATTAAATATCTTCGGAAGTTTTGTGTTATCAGGAGCATTTTCACCAATTTCAATCCAGTGGCCAAAATAATCGCCCATGTTGTAACCACAGAACGGTAGCATTGCAAACGGGTCGCGGCGAACACCGGCTTTTAAACCAATTGCAGCAGCAGTAACCTCCGATCCTACAATTGAACCCATAAATACTCCGTGGTTCCAGTTACGTGCCTGGTAAACCAGCGGAACAGTTGACGGACGACGGCCACCAAAAAGGAATGCTGAAATCGGTACGCCTGCCGGATTTTCCCATTCAGAATCGATTGCCGGACATTGATTTGCAGGCGCTGTGAAACGGGCATTCGGATGTGCAACAGGTTCACACGATGCCGGATCATGAACCTTATTTTTCCAGCTAATGGTACCTGCAGGGCATTCAGTTCCAATTCCTTCCCACCAGACGTCTTTGTCGGGTGTTAAGCCAACATTCGTAAAAACAGTATTTGCTTTGGTTGAAAGCATTGCATTCGGATTGGTTTCCATCGAAGTCATCGGAGCAACACCAAAGAAACCAGATTCAGGATTGATTGCATACAAACGGCCATCAGCGCCGAATTTCATCCACGCAATGTCGTCGCCCACAGTTTCAACCTTCCATCCCGGAATAGTCGGAATCAACATGGCGAGGTTGGTTTTACCGCAAGCGCTCGGAAACGCAGCAGCTATGTATTTTTTCACTCCTTTCGGATTTGTGATACCCATGATCAACATGTGTTCAGCTAACCAGCCTTCCTGTTTTGCTGTATAAGAAGCAATCCGGAGGGCAAGACATTTTTTACCCAGAAGCGCATTCCCGCCATAACCTGAGCCGTAAGACAATATTTCCTGAGTTTCAGGGAAATGACTGATATATTTTTCTTCAATCGGCGCACAGGACCATTTTACATCTTTTTGTCCTTCAGCTAACGGTGCACCTACCGAATGTACACAGGGAATGAAATCATCATCGCCTAAAACATCGAGTACAGCTTTACCCATGCGGGTCATAATACGCATATTTACAACAACATAGGGCGAATCAGTTAATTCCACACCAATTTTAGCAATATCGGAGCCAAGCGGCCCCATGCTGAAAGGAATTACATACAAAGTACGCCCTTTCATACAACCTTTGAACTTTGAACGAAGAATATCCTTCATTTCTTTCGGGTCCATCCAGTTATTTGTAAAACCGGCTTCTTCCTTTGTATTTGTACAAATGAATGTACGGTTTTCCACACGGGCTACATCAGAAGGGTCGCTCTGAAAATAATAACTTCCCGGCTGTTTATGTTCATTTAATTTGACAGCCGCTCCCGAAACAACCATTTCGTCGAACAAATGCTGGTTTTCTTCTTCAGAACCATCACACCAGTAAACATTGTCGGGTTGGCAAAGCCGGGCCCATTCATCAACCCAGGATAATAATTTTTTGTTAGTAGTCATAAAAATCAGTCAACGATTTTAAATAATTTATTAGATTTTTTGCAAAGATAAATCAATATTAACTGGTTTTGTCACATTCTTTTTCAGACCCCTATTCCATGTTTTTTATGTAAAAAAATAAAAATGATCGTAACCTGGTTGTTGTTTGCGGATTTAATTAATGAATTAGTTTAAGAAATTGATAACCTGATAATTAAACCGGAATATAAAGTATCAGAAGGTAATTAACCGTTTATTTGTCAATTAATTCTTCCATTTTGAATTAATATTCTGATTCTGCTGAAAAAAGTGTTCAGGGAATTTGCAATTCTGCTGAAATATAACAAATTGATTGATTGGCAATTGTGCCTGTAAAAAAATAAAACAGGAAATGTTAAATTTTAATTAATAATCATTTCCTGTCAATTTTATTATGAGATAAAACAATTATGAACGCGGGTGAAATTGCTGAATAGTGCTTTTTAAATATTCACTGTCGAGATGAGTATAAATTTCGGTGGTCAAAATCGATTCGTGACCAAGCATTTCCTGCACTGCCCGCAGGTCAGCACCTCCGTTAATTAAATGGGTCGCAAATGAATGTCTGAAAGTATGAGGGCTGATACTCTTTTTTAAACCAATACTGTCAGCAAGATTTTTGATTATTGTAAATATCATCACCCTGCTTAATTTTTTACCTCTCCGGTTTAAAAACAGTACATTTTCGCTGTCTTTTGCAACTTTGAGTTTTTTCCTGTAGTCATTTAAATATCTTGTAACTTCTTCAATTGCTTTTCCACTCACCGGCACAAGGCGTTCCTTTCCTGCTTTCCCCTCAACTTTGATAAATCCCTGTTCGAAAAAGAGATTTGTTATTTTCAGATTAACAAGCTCTGAAACACGCAATCCGCAACTGTACAAAGTCTCGAGCATTGCTTTATTTCGTTGCCCCTCCGACTTGCTTAAATCAACAGCATTGATCAAACTGTCAATTTCTTCCATTGAAAGTACTTCCGGAAGTTTTCTCCCGATTTTAGGTGATTCCATCAATGCAGTGGGATCGCTTGTAATTTTTCCTTCGATAAGTAAGTATTTATAAAACGACTTTATTCCCGAAATTGTGCGTGCCTGTGTTCTGGGGCTTATTTCGCGTTCATTAAGCCAGGCAATAAATCCTTTTAAATGTTCCAGTTTAACTTTTAAAGGTGTTATCTTACTGTAATTTTTATCAAGAAAAACAATCAGTTTACTGATGTCATTGATATAAGCAGCAATGGAATTCTGCGATAACGACTTTTCGAGTTTCAGGTAGTTCTCAAATCCTTTTTTTCCTTCATCCCAGTTCATAGCTATCTTTTTTATAATTTTACATTTACATTTTTTATAAAAATCGGTATCAGATTTTTATGGCATTTTAAACAACTGTTTTTTTATTACGTTAAGTAACATATAAAGTTACTATAAAATATATTAATTTCGAAATGGCTGAAAACCTTGTTAAAACTGATTGTTCTGAATTTAAATTTTAGCTGGCTAAATAATTTCAACGAATAAATTACAATTTCAGATATGAAAATCATTATTATAAACGGACCAAACCTAAATCTTTTAGGGCTTCGCGAAACAAGCATTTACGGATCTGAAAGTTTTGAAAACTATTTCGGATCGCTTAAAAAAATGTTTCCCGAAATTGAGTTTGAATATTACCAGTCGAACATTGAAGGTGAAATTGTCAGCAAAATTCATGAGTTTGGGTTCAACTCCGATGGCATTATTATCAATGCCGGAGCATACACGCATACTTCAGTTGCCATTCGTGATGCAATTTCGGGAGTTAAAACCAAAGTTGTTGAAGTTCATATTTCAAATACTTTGACACGTGAGGATTTCAGGCATAAATCGATTATTGGGCCGGTATGTAAAGGGTGTATCATGGGATTTGGTCTCGATTCGTACCGTCTTGCAGTGCTTAGTTTCGTAAAATAAACGAGACTGTATCCTGTCGTATTTTTCACAACTGAGAATCTTGAATGCTGTTTTTTTCGCCTTTAATATGCAAATCAAGCTGTGGATATGGTATTTCTATTTTATTCTCTTTCAACAAATCGAAAATTTTTAACGCAACATCGCTCTGAGTTGGCATGCCATCATCAAAACGCACCCAAAACAACAACCTGAAATTCAGTGAGCTGTCACCAAAACCAACAAAATAAGAAGCAGGTTCAGGTCTCCTGATGACTTTTTCGTGCGACAGGGCTGCTTTCCGAAGAATTTCAAGTACCTGGTGTGGATCAGAATCGTACGAAGTACCAACTTGGATTTCTATTCGTTTTCTGTTATCCGACAATGTCCAGTTAATAAGTTGGTTGCTTATCAAATTTGAATTGGGTACAACCACTTCGGCGCCGTCATAAGTGGTAATTGTACTCGACCTCGTGCCAATGTTTGACACCCGACCAAGCAATGTACCGACTTCGATTGTATCGCCTTCCTGCAGCGGCTTTTCATAAACAAGGATTAATCCCGAAATAAAATTGCTGACAATGTTTTGCAGGCCGAAACCTATCCCCACGCTAAGAGCGCCTGCAATTATGCTTATTTTTCCCAGATCGAGCCCCGAAACAGAAAGCGCGATCAGGGTGCCGAAGAACACCAGAAATATACGAATGGTAAGTGAAATGCTGGCTGCCAGGCCTCTTTTTAACCTGTACTTTGATAAAATTTCGCGTTCAAAGATTCTTTTTATAAAAGTGGCCGAAATAAAAGTAAAATATAAAACCAACAGAAAAAATATCATTTTACCCATCGTAAATGACAGACTTCCGATTACCACTTTGTGTGTGAAAAAGGCGATTAATTTTGAACTTACTGAATCCCAGAATTCAGTAAGGTGCAACATTGCATAAATCCAGTAATAACCAACCAGTATGTTAAGTAACCGCGTTGACCTTGTGGTGATTACATCGCCGTAATTGATTATTATATTCGGGTAATAAATATCTAAAACGTATTTACCTGATATGATCAAAGTTTCAGCTATCCGGTAAAAACCCATCGAGAGAATTGTAATTGTGCCGGCAAAAATACCCAGTTTAAGCGTGTAGCCTGCCATGTATTCAAATCCGGTGATATTTGCAACAAGAGAGATCAAATCAAGAATAAAAATGGCGTAAATAATAAATAGGGTATAATTTATTGTCCGGCCACGAACTTTATGAATTCGTTTTTCCTTTATCAGAGGGTAAATAATCCTGAATGTCAGTATGATGCCGACAATGGCTTCAAATAACAGGTAAAACCGTGAATAGTTTCCAAAATACCACGCAAAAATCTCAAAATTGATTATTGCAAGTAACACAATCACTGTAAAACTTACTTTTTTGAAGAACGGGTTTATTCCTGATGGTAGCAAAAACCGCAATAAGATTAACGAAGTAAGATATAAAAACAGACTTACTATCAATGGCGAATAAGGGGTGATGTACGACCATATAATTATTAAAAGGGTAACAGTGGTCAATAATGGCAACTCAATAATCAACTTATTGATAAACAAATGTCCCGGATGTGATTCGTTGTGTTTAAGCCTGAGATATTTTTTTTTGATAAACAGAAAATAAAACATCATTGCCACAATCAACACAATATACCAGAACAGGTTGTTTTTTATACTTTTTACAAAATATCCAAAGTTTTTGGTGTTCTCATAAAAGGCAAGCTTTAAACGGCTTAAAAACGAGCCCTCAAAACTGTTGTCATAGGAAGTTGCAAAAATATTCTTTTCGTTTGGTTTGAACAGATCAGTATTCCTTTTATTGATCAATCCTTCAATTTCATTCAGGATTCCCTCCGTATAAACAAGATTCTGAACTATCTTATTCTCTGAACTGACCAGGTTTTTTATGCTCTCATCATATTGTTTTATAATCTTATTCAGTTTTTCGATATTTGATTTTATATAACCTGAAATTTGCGACGATATGCTTTTTTCAAGCTGAGGCAGGCTTTTCACCCATTTGTCCCGGTTAACGATGTAAAAACTCTGTTGCTCCTGTAAATCCCTGATATCCTTATGTAGTTGGCTTTGATAATTATGAAGCTGATCGCCGTATTCATTCCAGTTTACCCTTGCATTAATCAGATAGAAACGCCATAGTTTATTCGATGCCAGTGTTCTGAATTCCTGACCCTGCTTGTCGATATAATTATTGAACGAATCGATCTCATGTATTAAAACCTGCTGTTTGGCCACTGCAAAATCGGATAAACCTCTTTTTAAAATAAGATTATCCGTGTATTCTATCTCTTTGTTTACATTTTCAACACTCACAACCAGGTTGTTATCAGTAGTGTCACCTGAAACAGGAAGTAAAGAAAGTTGTGGAATTAAGGGTATCTGGGCAATGGTAAATTTTACATGATTAAAAACGGCAAAAAATACCGCTAAGAAAATCACAATACGAAAAACTGTTTTTTTCATAATGTTCTGATAATTGATTTTTATCCGAATCCCGGTTATTTTGGTCCGAAGATAATGAAATTCTCTTTTAGGGATGATTAAATGCCAAAAACATGAAGCATCGTTATCACAAGCGTTCTGGCCGGTTGAACCTCAATAATAACAGGATTTTACAAGAATGGAATGAATAAATTATCTTAAATCAATCACTTCCACATCAGGAAATTTCTTTGTATCGAAAACAAAGTCGGTATCTGGAAATTCTTTATCTGTATCTATTTTTTTTACGGTAATATTGTACAAATTTCCATCGGTGCCAAACAACTGAGCCGATTGAATCATCATTGTCGGTTTGCCGATCTCTATTGATATTTTCGAAACATCGTATTCCTTTTTGTCCGGAAACAAATCGATCTGATAAACCGTTTTTCCGCCAACATTTTTTTCTGTAACAAATTTCGAAGTAAATCCTTTTTCATAAATGCTGAAAAGAGAAGACGGATCCATCAGTTCGCTGCTGTTTTCATCGATCGTGGAAATGGTAACCTGGTTTCCTTTTTTCATATAATTCCAGTTCGTTTTTCCGTCGGAATAAACTTTTACACCCGCTCCCGGCAGGTCAACAAAATATTTCTGTCCCTTAATTTTTATCGAACCATCGTTTTTCTCGTTGATTTCCATGGCTTTGTTTTCCATCGAAAAAGTAAAATCGGCTTCAATTGTTTTAAACGATTTGGTTTTTTTGCTGACTTCATCGAGAATGCTTTTTGCTTTTTGGTCCTGTTGAGCAATTGCAGCAATGGAAAAAATGAAAGTTACAGAAAGTAGAATAATATTCTTCATCATTAGTTTTTTAATTCAGATTATTCAATAAATGTTCCAAAGTGTATTCATCCTGAATCAGCACCTGGCGGGCTTTGCTACCTTCGCTTGGCCCGACAATTCCGGCAGCTTCAAGCTGGTCCATGATTCTGCCGGCACGGTTGTAACCAATCGAAAACTTCCGCTGAATCATCGAAGTCGATCCAATCTGGTTCATCACAATCAAACGTGCACAATCTTCAAACATCTCATCCTTGTTGTTCAAATCCACTTCGCCTGGTCCGGCTTCCTCCTCACCTTCGTATTCAGGTAATAAAAAGGCAGTCGGGTAACCTCTCTGACCGGCAATGAACGAACAGATTTTTTCAACTTCAGGTGTATCGACAAAAGCACATTGCACGCGTGTAATATCGCTGTTTGCTGAGATCAGCATATCACCCTTACCAATCAACTGGTTGGCGCCGGGCTGGTCTAAAATGGTGCGCGAATCAATCATTGAAGCCACTTTAAAAGCAATTCTTGCCGGGAAGTTGGCTTTTATCACACCTGTGATTATGGTTACGGATGGACGTTGTGTTGCAATGATCATGTGAATTCCAACTGCACGTGCAAGCTGTGCGATCCTGGCAATCGGCAATTCAATTTCCTTTCCGGCAGTCATTATCAAATCAGCAAATTCGTCAATTATCACAACAATGTAAGGCATGTATTTGTGACCTTTCATCGGGTTCAACCTGCGGCCTGTAAATTTTTTATTGTACTCTTTCACATTACGTGCATGCGCTTTTTTCAGCAATTCGTAACGGTTGTCCATCTCTACATTAATCGATGAAAGCGTATTTTTAACTTTTTGAATATTTGTGATTACCGGTTCTGCTTCGTTGGGCAATTTAGCGAGATAGTGCTTTTCAATTATTGAATACAGGTTTAATTCCACCTTTTTCGGATCGACAAAAACAAACTTCAGCTCGGCCGGATGTTTTTTATAAAGAAGAGAAGTAATGATTACATTCACCCCAACCGACTTTCCTTGCCCAGTGGCACCAGCAACAAGAATGTGAGGCATTTTTGTCAGATCAAACATGAATGTTTCGTTCGAAATTGTCTTGCCCAAAGCAATTGGAAGATCCGCAGTTGACTCCTGAAACTTTTTCGAACTGAGGATCGAACGCATTGAAACAACTTCCGGATTCTGATTCGGTACTTCAATACCAATAGTTCCGCGTCCCGGGATTGGCGCAATTATTCTGATTCCCAGCGCCGAAAGGCTCAGGGCAATGTCATCTTCAAGATTTTTGATTTTTGCAATCCGAATACCAGGTGCCGGAACTATCTCGTACAAAGTAATGGTCGGCCCGATGGTTGCCCTTATTTTGGTAATTTCAATTTTGTAATGTCTCAGCGTTTCAACGATCTTGTTCTTGTTCGAAATCAACTCTTCGTTTGTGACTTCAGCATTTCCCGATTTATGGTCTTCAAGTAATTCAAGAGTCGGAAATTTGAACTCCGATAAATCAAGGGTCGGATCGTATTCTTCCATTCCTTCCCCATAATTATCATCCGTGTCATCGTCGGATGCTCTTTGAGTTAATGAAATGCCCAGATCTTCATCTTCATCCTCTTCGTCAACAGGTCCCTTTTGTTCCGCTTTTTTAACCTGAATATCGCGTTCGATTTCCATATCAATTTCATCCTGATCTTCTTCTGTGTCAGGTTCAAAAATTGCCTTTACAACATCTCCCTCTTCAATCACTTTTGAAATCGTTTTATCATGAAGAATAACTTCCCTGCTTTCTTCATCATTCTCTGCGTCAACAGATTCTTCAGCAGCTTTGGCTTTTCTTGTCAGGAGCTTTTTAACCAACGGATATGAATTTTCGAACCTGATCACAACAAGTGTTATTCCGGTAACAAGAAGAAGAAAAACCATCCCGATAAACCCGATCAGCGAACTCAGCCAGGTACTTAATACATAGCCATATCTGCCTCCCCAGTAAATAAATGATCCGTCTTCCGATTTTGTAAAAACTAAACCCAAAGCGAGAGAAAACCATATTAAAGTAACAAGACTGTACACCAGATTTCGCCTGAAGCGAACAAGGTTGCGGCTGATTATTCTCAGTCCAAGAACCCCGAGCAGATAAACAAGCAAAAACGAAGGAACTCCAAAGCCCTTATTTATAATCAGTTCCGAAAAATAAGCACCTGTTTTACCTGCTTTATTCTGAACGGTAATATCACGGTTAAAGACCAGTTCTTTCAGGCTTAAATCGAGTTTACTCTGATCTTCGGCACCATAAAAAAGAAAGGAAACGAAGGCAATTAAAAAATAAACCGCAACGATAAAAATGATAAATCCAAGGATAAATCTGAATTTCTCATTTCGAAAAAAAACAACCTTTTCCGTTTTCTTTTTCTGAGTCGATTCTGCCGGCTTTTTGTTTTTTGATACCATTTATTGAGTTTTATTTGAAATCAAGGCGCAAATTTAAGTAAAAAAACCAAGGTTTTCCGACTGGTTTTCGTTCGTTTTAATAAACCTTTTAAGAATGAATTGTTAATAAAATCAACTACTCATTTTCAATTTAAAAGTAATTTATATTCAAAAAAAAACAATTAAAAACCTTAATCTAACATGCTGTATTTAAACTGTATAAGTAATTCAAAAACTGATAAATCCACAGGTCTTTTATGGTTTGTAATTTTTAAGTTTGTCAATAATACGGGCGAATTCAGTTTAGTTAAAACAGGATTTTACCGTAGTTTAAAGAATAGAACGAAAAATTAACATCAGCAGATATATTCAGGGGTCAATAAAATTGTATGAAAAAACTTGCAGTAATAGCTTTGGGAGGGAATGCAATTCTCAGGGATAACGAAGCAGGGACAATTGAACAACAGGAAAAAAATGCCACGGAAACACTGGAAAACCTGATTTATTTAATCAAAGATGGTTATGAACTGGTAATTACACACGGAAACGGGCCACAGGTGGGAAACATACTGTTACGGAACGATGCCGGGGCTCAGATTTACAATATTCCCGCTATGCCACTCGATATTTGTGTTGCCGATTCGCAGGGCGGGATTGGTTACATGATCGAACGGATGATGCGAAATGTTTTAAACAAACACGGAATTAAAAAAAATGTGATTACAATGGTTACGCTCGTGGAGGTTGACCAGAATGACCCCGCATTCCTGAATCCTTCGAAACGAATAGGTAAAATTTTTGATAAACCGGAAGCCGAACGACTTACCAGGGAACATAACTGGCAGTTCAAACCATCAACAAAACATGAAAACAGTTTTCAGAGGGTGGTGCCCTCACCTGTGCCAATGGAAATTATTAACAGGGAAACGATTCAACTGCTTGTTCAAAACGGAAATATTGTAATAGCCGCAGGTGGCGGAGGAATACCGGTTTATATCGATGAAGAAGGAAATGTACGCACGCTGGATGCTGTTATTGACAAAGATATGGCATCAAGCTTACTTGCAACCAATATCAATGCCGACGAATTTTATGTTTTAACCGACGTTTCGTTTATTTACAGGGATTTTGGAAAACCGACCCAGGAAAAACTTGAATTTCTGAATTACGAAGATACAGTTAAATACCTGGAGATGGGTACTTTTGCAGAAGGTACAATGGAACCTAAGATCAGGGCTTGTCTGAGTTTTATTAAAAATGGCGGTAAAAAAAGCGTAATTACAGAAGCTAAAAAACTTGAAGACAAGTCGTTCGGTTCGAAAATAACGATGGAATATGAAGACTGAAGAATGCATGAATGCTACAATTCTTTAATACATGAATTAATTAATTAAGAACGGGATTTGGAATCTGAAAAATGAAACTGGAAACTGGATTTGAGATTTTTGGAGATTTGGTACTTTAAACCCGGAACTTTAAACTAAAAAATATGAATATCAATTTGAAAAACCGCAGTTTTCTCAAACTGCTCGATTTTACACCCGCAGAAATAATCTATTTGCTTGAACTTTCAGCATCGCTTAAAAAAGCGAAAAAAGAAGGAATGGAAAAACAACATCTAAAAGGGAAAAATATCGCTTTGATTTTTGAAAAAGCATCTACGCGAACCCGTTGTGCTTTCGAAGTTGCAGCTTTTGATCAGGGTGCAAACGTAACATATTTGGGCCCGTCGGGTTCACAAATCGGGCAAAAGGAATCGATGAAAGATACAGCCCGTGTTCTGGACCGCATGTACGACGGGATTGAATATCGCGGATATGGACAAAACATTGTTGAAGAACTTGCAAAATATGCAGGTGTACCTGTTTGGAACGGACTCACCGACGAATTTCATCCAACACAGATTCTGGCCGATTTTTTAACCATGCAGGAACACAGCGAAAAACCGCTTTCGCAAATCAGATTCTGCTACCTCGGCGACGCACGAAATAATATGGGGAATTCGCTGATGGTTGGTGCGGCAAAACTCGGTATGGATTTCAGGGCCGCTGCACCGGATAAATGTCAGCCAACCAATGAATTACAAAATACCTGCAGGGAGATCGCAAAACAAACCGGAGCTAAAATACTGATCACCGAAAATGTGGCCGAAGCCGTTAATGATTGTGACTTTTTATACACCGATGTCTGGGTTTCGATGGGAGAACCTGATGAGGTCTGGGCTGAAAGAATTAATATGCTTCTCCCCTACCAGGTAAATAACAAAGTTTTGGATATGACCGGTAATCCAAATGTTAAATTTCTGCATTGTCTGCCAGCATTTCATAACAGGGAAACAAAAGTCGGTGAAGAAATTTACCGGAAATTTGGAATCGAATCGATGGAAGTTACCGAGGAAGTTTTCGAAAGCAAAAAATCAATAGTTTTCGACCAGGCCGAAAACAGGCTTCACACCATTAAAGCGGTGATTGTGGCAACGTTGGGATAAATCAGGGTAAATTTGAGTATAAAAAAAGTTAAATAAATTCTGAGTTTCAAATAAAAACTAATTTTAAATCAATTTCTGATTAAAAACCATATAAACTATTTTTCAAATGACTTTCTTAATAACAATTATTTCAGGATTTCTTTTCGGGGCAATCTTGCAATTTGCCAGTTTAAATAAGTTCAACGTAATCAGCGGTCTGGCAACATTGGACGATTATGCGGTGGCAAAAACCATTGCGCTTACAATCGGTGTCGGTGCAATCTTAATCAATATTGAAATATGGGCAGGACTGGCATCGTATCATGTTAAACCATTTATTTTAGGTGGAACCGTTTTGGGCGGATTAATTTTCGGCGTTGGAATGGCAATTCTTGGTTATTGCCCCGGCACACTTGCAATTTCTCTGGGCGAAGGTTCGCTTGATGCACTTTCAGGAATAATTGGAGGATTGATTGCAGGAGTTATTTACACATTAATTCTACCTTCGGTGAAATCCTTTCTGGGACCCGATCTTGGCACATTTTCATTAAACACCATAACAGGAAACGGAACCCTGTTTTTTATAATGCTTTTTCTGGTAGGTGCAGTCTTTATTTCTGTCGCATTTTACTTACATAAAATTGAGAAAACAAAAAACCTAAAATGGGTATTAACCGGAATTGCACTTGCAGTGCTGAATTCGATTGTATTTCTGAAAGGTGTTTCCGACCGTCCGATTGGCGCTTCAACAACATATCCTTATGTGGCTGATATTTTAACAGGATTAACCAATAACGATTACTTTGAAAAAATTAAATCACCGGGGAACTGGGAGTTAATCTTTCTCGCTGGTGCTTTTCTTGCCGGTTTAATTATTTCGGTGATCAGAAAAGATTTTAAACTTACACTTGTTCATTCTAACTGGGCAACTTATAAAGGGACTTCGAAAACTCAAAGGGCTATCTGGGCTTTAATTGGTGGCTTTATCCTGATTTTTGGAGCAAGAATGGCTGGTGGATGTACAAGCGGACATATTA
>JBBIPU010000116.1:0-13641 GCA_037442685.1 Draconibacterium sp.
CTATTTCAGTCGGGGCGCCGGCTTCAACATAACTCGAAAGAATGAATTTCTTTTCGAGCGAAATATGTTTTGAACGCGAAGTGAGTTTTCCATCCGAAAATGTCCCGGCTCCTCCTTCTCCGAATGCGTAGTTGTTTTGCGGATCAAAATTTCCGGTCCGTTCAAAATTCAGGATCGATTTTCCACGTTTCTGAACTTCAGAACCACGCTCAAGAATTATTACTTCAAAACCGGCTTTCTGCAAAATAAAAGCGGCAAAAAATCCAGCCGGGCCACTTCCAACAACAACAATTTTTTCATTTCGCTTTTTATATTGAATTTTCAATGTTTCAGTCTGAATTTCTTCCCCTGCCTTTAGTTCAGGCGATTTGACCGCAACCTGAACAAGCCAGAATATATTGGATTTGTTGCGGGCATCGAGACTTTTATTTTCGATGTGGAAAGTAAAATCTTTAATATGAAATTCCTTTGAAATTTTGTTCCGGAGCAGTTCCGGAGTAAAATCTGTTGGCAACTTTAATGAAATCGTTTTGAAACCCATAAAAAAATCTTTTCCATTCAAAAGTAAAGAATCGGACTGTTAAACAAAAATTTAGCTGCTTTTGATATTCCATTTTTCAGAAGTAAAAAAGTTAAAATTCGGTTTTGTGTGTAACCTAAATAAAACTCAGGCGTCCGATTTATTAAACGTTCAAATTGAATTGATGGAGATACGGTTAAAACGGTGAATTATTCCATTCACACCCGGAAATCATTCGTTTATCGAAAAAATTTAGCGTGTTTTAAATAAATATCAGAATTTTAACACAGAAAACAGCCATAATAATTAAACAATATGATCAACGTCACTAACATTCACAAATCTTACGTAATGGGCAGCAATTCGCTGCATGTACTTAAAGGAATTGACCTGGAAATAAAACAGGGCGAATTTGTATCAATCATGGGTTCATCGGGTTCAGGAAAATCGACACTGCTGAACATCCTTGGAATTCTTGATAATTACGATGAAGGTGCGTATTACCTTAACGGCAGACTGATTAAAAACATTTCGGAAAAACAGGCCGCAAAACTGCGAAACGAACTTGTGGGATTTGTATTTCAGTCGTTTAATCTGATTTCGTTTAAAAATGCAATGGAAAATGTGGCTTTGCCACTTTATTACCAGGGAGTAAGCCGTAAAAAACGCAACATCATTGCAATGGAATACCTCGATAAAATGGGACTGAAACCCTGGGCGGGTCACATGCCAAACGAACTTTCGGGCGGACAAAAACAGAGGGTTGCAATTGCCCGTTCACTGATTTCGAAGCCAAAAATAATTTTTGCCGACGAGCCAACCGGTGCACTCGATTCGCACACTTCTTACGAGGTAATGGATATTCTGAAAGAAATCAATGCCGGTGGAATTACCGTGATTCTGGTTACACATGAACATGATATTGCTGCAATGACACAAAAAATCATCCGTTTAAAAGACGGTCAGGTTGCCGAAATTATCATGAATGGCGAACTGAAACACTGGCAGCACCAGTATATGAAAGAACTTGAATCGGCATAAAATCAGCCGGGTTGATAATACGTTTTAAAATTTAATGTTCAGCTTAAACCAAAATGTTCGAAATCGATAAATGGCAGGAGATACTGGCCACCGTCAAAAAAAACAAGATGAGGACCTTTCTTACCGGGTTTAGCGTGGCCTGGGGGATTTTTATGCTTATGATTCTTCTCGGATCGGGTAACGGCCTGAGTAACGGTGTTTCAGAGAACTTTAACCGCGACGCCGTTAACGCCATGTGGATTTGGAGCGGTAAAACAAGCATCCCCTACCAGGGAATGAAAGAAGGCAGGGAAGTCAAACTTCGTAACAGCGATTATGATCTTGTAAAAGATCTGCCGGGAATTGACAAGGCCTCAGGCCGTTATTTCATACAAGGGAATATGTTATCGTACGGAAATGAGTATGGAAGTTACACTGCCATTACCTGCCACCCTGATTTGCAGGATGTTGAATCAATTAATATTGTTAAAGGCCGCTTTATAAACGAAATAGATGTCAAGCAGGAAAGAAAATCGGTTGTAATTGGTAAAGATATTTATGATGCACTCTTTAAAGGGAAAAATGCGATTGGAGAATACATTAAGGTAAACAACATCCCTTTTAAAGTGGTGGGAGTGTGCACTGAAGGCGGTGGAACACGGCACAGAAACGCATATATTCCGCTTACAACCGGGCAGAAAGTTTTCAATGGTTCAAACCGTATTCATAATCTTTCGGTTACTGTCGATGCAAAAACGATAGAAGAAAGTAAAGCAGTGGAAACCGCGGTCAGGGAATCAATTGCTCAGAAATACAAATTCGATCCGAAAGATGAATCAGCATTAGGTTCATACAACAAACTCGAAGACGTTTTGCAAACCATGAGGATATTCCAGGCAATCAGAATATTTATCTGGATCATCGGAATCGGGACTTTAATTGCCGGGGTTGTCGGGGTCAGCAATATTATGCTGATCGTAGTAAAAGAACGCACCAAGGAAATTGGAATCAGAAAAGCGATTGGCGCAAGTCCTGCGTCGGTGATCGGTCTGATTTTACTCGAATCGATTTTAATAACCACTATTGCAGGTTACATCGGATTGGTATTGGGAACGGGTTTAATGGAAGGGCTGAATTTTATTGTCGAACAGCAATATGCAGCTTCGGCAGCCACAAATGGCGGCAATGGCGAAACCATTTTCCGCAATCCGACAGTTGATCTGAATGTCGCCGCAACTGCGACCTTTCTTTTAATTATTGCAGGTGCAATTGCCGGATATATTCCGGCGAAACGGGCTGCAAGGATTAAACCGATTGAAGCGCTGAGGGATGAATAAAAAAAGCCTCCCCCGACCCCTCCGAAGGAGGGGAGTTTAGAAAGAAAAATTCAAAAAGAACAATGAAAACTGGAAATAACAATAAGTTAACTAATTACCCCTCCTTCGGAGGGGCAGGGGGGAGGCTATATTATGTTTGATTTAGACCTTTGGAAAGAAATTTTAAGCGCCTTAAAGAAAAACCGGATGCGCAGTTTCATGACGGCGTTCGGGGTATTCTGGGGTATTTTTATGCTCATCCTGATGTCGGGCGCCGGTAAAGCGCTTGAGAATGGAATAATGGATGGTATCAAAGCATTTGCAAGCAATTCAGCATTTTTCTGGACCGAACCCACAAGTAAACCATTCGAAGGATTTCAGCGGGGAAGAAGATGGAATTACAAAAACAACGATATTGAATATATTCGCAAGAATGTCAGCGAAATTGAATATTTGTCTCCAAAATTGTTTGGGCCTGAAAGCAACAGTGGCGACAACACGATCAGGGGAAAAAAGTCGGGTGCATTTAATATTACCGGCGACTATCCCGATTTCTACAAAATCGATCCGTGGACTCCGATAAAAGGAAGGCTTATCAACGAAATCGACATTATTCACAAGCGTAAAGTATGTATTATTGGCGAGCGCGTGGTTGAAGTGCTGTTTGATAAAGATGAAGATCCGATTGGGCAGTATCTGAAAATCAATGGCGTGTATTTTCAGGTGGTTGGAGTTGTACACCCCGAAACCAGGATGAATTTTAACGGGAACCGTAAAACCGAATCAATCATGATCCCGTTTTCAACCATGCAGCAAACTTACAATATGGGCGATGTGGTTCATTTTTTTGCTGTGACTTCGGTTCCTGGTGTTCCTGTAAGCAATGTGGAAGCAAAATTGAAAGATTTGCTGAAAAGCCGTCACCATGTAGCTCCCGACGACAGGCAGGCTGTAGGTTCATTCAATATCGAAGTGGAATGGATCAAATACATGGGATTGTTCAGCGGAATACAGATACTGACCTGGATTGTGGGAATCGGTACGTTGCTGGCTGGAGTGATCGGTGTGAGCAATATTATGCTTGTAATTATTAAGGAACGCACTGCCGAAATCGGGATTCAACGCGCCATTGGTGCAACGCCGGGCAAAGTGATTTTGCATATTGTAGCCGAAAGTGTTTTCCTGACGGTAATTGCCGGTTACATTGGATTAACTCTCGGAATCGGGTTGCTCGAACTTTTAGGTATGGCGCTCGATAACGGGGGAGATGAAGTTTTCTTCAAAAGGCCCGAAATAAGTTTCCAGATGGCAGTTTCTGCTTTGATGGTACTCGTTGTTTCGGGAATCTTTGCAGGATTGGTACCAGCAAGACGCGCGGTGAGTATTAAACCAATCGACGCACTCCGCGATGAAGGAATTTAAAAATGAATGGTGATTAACGAATGAAGATTAACGATTTACCAGTAACAAGAATCAAGAATCAAGTATCCAGCATCAAGAAGCGATCAACAATTAAACAGAAAACAAAATAAAATTTAAAGTCATGAAAAAAGTATTCAGAATTATTGGAATCGTTGTACTGGTGGCCATTTTTGGGGGCACCCTGTTTTTCCTGTACAACAAATCGAAAAAGAAACCCGACGTATTTGAAATAAAATCGCCGTTTGTAAGTAACGTAATTTCGAAAACAGTGGCAACCGGTTCGGTTGTACCGCGGTTCGAAATTGAAATTAAACCACAGGTTTCAGGGATTATCGATGAATTGTTTGTTCAGGCCGGCGACCGCATTACCAAAGGCCAGGTCGTTGCCCGGATCAAGATCATTCCGGACATGGTTAACCTGAATGCCGCAGAAAACCGGGTGAATCGTGCTAAAATCAGTTACGAGGATGCGCAGGTTGATTTCGATCGCCAGCAAAAACTTTTTGATAAAAATGTAATTTCCTACGACGATTATAAAACTGCCAAAGTTAAATACGACTCAGCAAAAGAAGAACTGACCGCTGCAGAAAATAATCTCGAATTAATTAAAAATGGTGTAACAAAAAAGGCAGAAACTGCTACTAATACACTGGTTCGTTCGAATAACGACGGGATGGTTCTTGATGTGCCGGTTGAAGTCGGAAATTCGGTGATTCAGTCGAATACCTTTAACGACGGGACAACCATTGCATTGGTGGCCAACATGCAGGATATGATTTTTAAAGGCAAAGTTGACGAAACCGAAGTTGGCAAAATTAAGGAAGGAATGCCCATTGAACTTGAAATCGGGGCAATCGACAAAGAAAAATTCGATGCCATTTTAGCGTACATTTCGCCAAAAGGAAAAGAAGAAAACGGAGCCATCCAGTTTGAAATAAAGGCCGACGTGAAGTTGAAAGAAGGTCAGTTTATCAGGGCAGGTTACAGTGCAAATGCAAATATCGTGCTCGAAAGAAAAGACAGTGTAATGGTTATTCCTGAAGGGATGCTGAAATTCGAAAACGATTCGTCGTATGTTGAAATTCAGGTCGGTCAGGAGCAAAAATTTGAGAAACGATTTGTGAAGACAGGGATATCGGATGGAATTAACATCGAAATCACAGAGGGTTTGAAAAAGGATGACAAAGTTAAAGGCGATAAAATCGATCCGAAAAAAATGAAGGAGAACGAAACCAGTAAAGGATAAAATTGGCAGTCATTCAATTTGTTTATGTAAATTAGCATTTCAAAAAAATAGAAATACAATGAAGCATCTTTTTGTCTTATTTTCAGCGGTGGTTTTTCTCATCAGCAGCGTAAAATCTGATGCGCAGAATATCTGGTCGCTCCAGAAATGTGTTGATTATGCACTGGAGAACAACATACAAATCAAGCAGCAGCAGTTAAACACAAATTATATTGAAAACCAGGTCAGCCAGGCAAAATCGAACCGGTTACCCAATCTGAATGGGCAGATTGGCAACGATTACAGTTTCGGACGGTCGCTTACCTACTACAATACTTACGAAAATGTGAATTCAGCAACAGTATCTGGTGGATTGGGAACCAATTTCACGATCTTTAACGGATTAATTTTAAATAATGAAATTAAAAGATATGAACTCGATTTACAGGCAACAATACAGGATCTTCAGAAAGCAAAAGACGATATTATCCTGAATATTGCCGGCATGTATCTTCAGATTTTGTTTGCCGAAGAATTGGTTTTGGTCGATTCGGCCCAGATGGAAGTGACAAATCAGCAGATTTCAAGAACCAGGCAACTGGTCGAAGCCGGCAGTCTTGCCAAAGGAGCACAGCTTGAAATTGAGGCCCAGCTTGCCCGCGAAGAACTTCAACTGGTAAACGACAGGAACAATTTGCAGCTCTATTATCTCGGTTTGTACCAGTTACTTGAACTGCCGATTTCGGAAAGTTTTAAAATTGAGAAACCACTATTGCCCGAAATCAAAGCTACGCTTGCTTTATCAAACTCGTTCGACGTTTTTAATAACGCCATGAGTTTAAGGCCTGAAATAAAAGCAGCTCAGCTCAGGGTTGAAAGCGCACAGAAACAACTTGACATTGCAAAGGGTTACCGTTATCCAAGCCTGACTTTTAATGCCAACTATTACAACCTTTACAACAATCAGTACAGCTACATTGGGTCCGATCAAAAAATTCCGTTCGATGAACAATTAAAAAATAACTCCCGTTCTTCAGCATCTTTTAACCTGAGTATCCCGATTTTTAACAGGTCGCAGGTTAAAAACGGAATATCAAATGCCAATCTGCAAATCGAAGATTATAAATATCGTTTACAGTCGGCAAGCAACACACTCAGAAAAGAGATCGAACAATCATATACCAACGCGATTGCTGCCCTGAACCGCTACAATTCGACACAAAAAGCCGTTGAATCGATGCAGGAAGCCTTCCGTTATGTTGAGGAAAAATTCAATGTCGGAATGGTGAATTCGGTTGACTACAATCTCCAGAAAAACCAGTTGACAGCAGCCCAGTCACAGTTATTACAGGCAAAATACGAATTTATTTTCCGTAGCAAAATTCTCGATTTTTACAACGGAATTCCGATCGAATTGTAAGTTTTGATGATTTCTTAAACCGGGAATTAAAAAATCTCACAGATTTTTTCTGTGGGATTTTTTATTTATCCGATTTCGATATATTTGCGGCCTGATACCTGAAACCAACGTTACTCATGTACAATATTAAACCGTTGCCGGTACTGTTTTTTTTAATTTTTCTGGTTTTTTCAGCAAAAGCAGAACCGTTGCTTATTTCCAAAAGCGATACTATTGTTAACACTTACAATAAAAATTATATATATCATATTAAAAAATCGCTGTCACCGATATTTATCGATGGCGTAATTACCGAACTCGACTGGAAAATTGCTGAAAAAGCCACCGATTTCAGGCTGGTTCTGCCTATCGATACAGGTTTTGCGTTGCAGCCTTCTGAAATAATGATGACCTACGATGATAAAGCGCTTTACGTGGCCCAGATTTTTTACGATACAATTCCCGGAAAACGCATTGTTGAATCTTTCCGCCCCGATTTTGTTTTCAGCAACAACGACAACCTGCTCATATTTTTCGATACATTTCTCGACCAGACCAATGGATTTTCGTTCGGAGTGTCGGCTTGCGGCGCCAAATGGGACGGTACGATGGACAATGGCAGCAAGGTAATGCTGACCTGGGATTGTAAATGGGAATCGAAAACAAAAAATTATCCCGACAAGTGGGTGACCGAAATGCGCATTCCCTTTAAATCGTTGAGGTATCCGCCGGGAAGCAAAATGTGGTACGTCAATTTCAGCAGGTTAGACCTGAAATCGAATGAAAAGTCGGCCTGGGCGCCTGTTCCGCGCCAGTTCCCGACAGCTTCACTGGCTTACACGGGTGTGATGAAGTTCGAAGAACCGCTTCCTAAACCGCGGATGCAACTCTCGTTTATCCCTTACATTTTCGGCAGTTATTCAAACGATTACGAAGCCGGTACAGGAGCTGTTTACCACAAGGATTTTGGTTTCGATGCAAAAGTGGGGATATCCTCATCGATCAACCTGGATTTGACTTACAATCCCGATTTTTCGCAGGTTGAAGTTGACGCCCAGATTACAAATATCGACCGGTTCGAACTCTTTTTTCCCGAAAAACGACAGTTCTTCCTCGAAAACAGCGATCTTTTTGCCAGTTACGGTTACAATACCGTCACCCCTTTCTTTTCGCGCCGGATCGGGCTGGATGCCCCGGTGCTTGCCGGAGCCAGGTTAACCGGCAAAATCGGGAACAATCTTCGTATCGGGTTTATGAACATGACCACGCGTGAAACCGGTGATTTTCTGGCCCGCAATTTTACTGTTGCTTCCGTTCAGCAAAAAGTGTTCTCACGTTCCAACTTCGGATTCATTTTTGTAAACAAGGAATATTTTAATCAGCCCGCAGATACAACCATGTTTAACCGTGTGTTTGGATTCGATTACAATCTTGCAAGCAAAAATAATTTCTGGAGCGGCAAATTCTTTTACCACCGCTCGTTTCAGCCCGGGAACCCCGATAAACAATATGCACAGGGTGCCACGCTGGGGTACAGCACAAAACACATTCTGGCAAGGTTCTCACAAACGGCGGTCGGAGAAAATTATGTAGCCGAAACTGGTTATGTACGCCGGACAGGTTACAATTTTTTAGGTCCCGAATTCAAATACCTTTTTGTTCCTAATAAACGGGTTACCAGTCACGGGATTTATTTAAAAAACGATAACTATTTCGATCCCGGTTACAGGAAGATTGAGCATGAAAATACCATGTCTTATTTGTTTGATTTTCAGAACATGTCGCATCTCGAATTTGGCTACAAGGATTTTTATGTTGAACTGCAGGACGATTTCGATCCGACACACAGCAGCGATTATTATCTTCCGGCAGGTTCATCATACAATTTCGGAGGCGGCTACATTGCCTACATGTCAACACGGAAAAATATGTTCAGTTATAACTTCGAAGCTGCAAAAGGATCGTATTATACCGGTGAAATACAATACATTACGGGGACACTGGGCTACCGTATTCAGCCGTATATAAATTTCACGATGAATTTTAATTACACCGATATGAACCTGGGAGCGCCGTACGAAAGGACAAAAATGTGGCTTCTCGGCCCAAAACTGGATGTCACCTTTACCGATAAAATTTTCTGGACCACTTTTGTGCAATACAACGAACAGATTGATAATGTGAATATTAACATGCGTTTACAGTGGCGCTATCAACCTGTATCTGATATTTTTCTGGTTTACACTGATAATTTCTTTCCGGATGGCTGGAACTCAAAAAACAGGGCGGTTGTATTAAAAATGACATATTGGTTTAATTGATCCAGACTTTAGTTAATGCAGGTGCAAAGGGGATTCTGGATTCTGGATACTGGATTCTGGATAAGATGACTACTATTTACCATTTAAATAACTTCTGTCTTCCGACTTCTGTCTTCGGACTTCGGACTTCCGGCTTCCTGCTTCTTTGCCAAAATGTTAAAGGCAAAACTACTTGACTTATAAATTACCAACTGAAATAAATTCATTTATATTTGCAATTCTTTAAAAGGAAATTGAATTTTATATTTTAATCAATATTTAATAACACAAGTAATATTAAAACTGAAGTTAAGATGAAAGTTACAGTAGTTGGGGCAGGAAATGTTGGTGCTACCTGTGCACAGATTGTTGCCGAAAGAAATATCGTTCAGGAAGTGGTTCTGCTTGATATCAAGGAAGGTATCTCGGAAGGGAAATCATTGGATTTATGGCAGACAGCGCCAATTAATTATTACGATACCCGTTTGACAGGCTCAACCAACGATTATTCGAAAACCGCCAACTCCGAAGTGGTGGTCATTACTTCAGGAATACCGCGAAAACCCGGAATGAGCCGCGATGACCTTATTTCAATCAATGCAGGTATTGTAAAAAATGTTACCGAAAATGTGGTGAAATATTCGCCAAAAGCAAAGATCATCATTGTTTCCAATCCTTTGGACGTAATGACTTATGCAGCTTACATTACTGCCAAAAAACCCAAAAACGAAATTATGGGAATGGCTGGTATTCTCGATACTGCCCGTTACCGTGCTTTCCTTGCTGAGGCTTTGGATGTATCGCCACGCGATATCCAGGCGCTTTTAATGGGCGGTCACGGCGATACAATGGTTCCGCTGCCACGTTACACAACTGTTTCAGGCATTCCGGTTACTGAGTTGATTGATGCTGAAAAATTACATGCAATTGTTGAACGTACAAAATCGGGCGGAGGCGAACTTGTAAACCTGATGGGTACTTCAGCCTGGTATGCACCGGGATCGGCTGCTGCACAAATGGTTGAATCAATAGTTATGAACCAGAAACGTATTTTCCCTTGTTGTGTTAAACTCGACGGTGAATACGGTTTAAACAATATGTTTGTCGGCGCTCCGGTGAAACTGGGCAAAAACGGTATTGAACAGATTATAGAAGTAAAACTGAACGAAGCAGAACTTGAACTGCTGCATAATTCGGCCAACTCGGTAAAGTCGGTTATGGATGTGCTCGATGGAATGAATATACTTTAACAACAGATAATTCATAAAAACTAAAACGGTTGGTTCTGATTGGGCCAGCCGTTTTTTATTGAGTCGTACTCAACCGGACTTTTTTTCACCTGCTGACTTCAGGTCAGTTGGTGAGTAATATTCAGCGGGATTTTTATTCAGTTTTACTCAAATGGTGACTTGAAGTCACCTGCTGAGTAAAATATAAACATTCCAATCTGTCAGTTTGATGAAAATAGAAATTCAGCCTTCATACTTTACACAATCATCAGAAACTAATTTTTCCGGATTGGGAAACCACGCAGGCAGACCGGGTGGCTGAACAGGCAATCCCTGTTGTTCGCGCTCTGCAACTTCAAGGTTGAGGGCGAGGAGTTGTGCCAGCGGCTCACCGGAAGTTGAGAAACCATAGGCGTTTGTAACGGCAAGGTCGAGTGCATCCTGCAAATCGCGAACAGGGTTTTTACCCGGTTTTTCAAGAAGGCGGTACAAATCGCGCAGGCTCATTTTATTTTCTGTCATCACCCGGTTCCGCTCATCGCGTAAGGCTTTGGCTGCTTTTGCCACCGCTTCAATCTGCGCGGCTGACGGGTTTTGTGGCCAGGGAAAAGTGTCCCAGATAGAAGCTGAATTATAATTCGGTGTTTCAGCCAAAGTTGTACATTTTTCCAAAAACCATTTCCAGTGAAGTCCGCTTTGAATAATACCAAATGAATAATCATCTTCGAAAGCAAAACACATCACTTTATCATTAGGATTTATATTTGAAGAAATGAATTCAAAAATAGGTCTTTGAGTAACACGGGCACAAGCAACATATCTTTTAGAAATAGAAAGTTGCTGAAGCATATCTTCTCTTCTGCGCCACATTTTCCACCAGATTCCTAATTGTGCAACTCTGCCATTTGGTCTAGTAATTCCTGATTTTTCATCTTTGGCTTTCTTTTCCACATCGGGCAAAACCTTTTTTTCAAGTTTTTCAAAAAGCACTTTGTATTTCGCAGCCTGAATCATGTCAAGGTTTGAAAAGTCTATCACAAATCGTTCAGGCTGAGATTTAAAATTTGAAACCAATTCGTCGCCAATCAGAAAAGGTTTTAATACCTCGGCATATTCCGGGTATTTTGCAAGCAAAGTAACTCCTTCGTTTTTCGGCAGTAGAAATCCCTCGTGCCCGTGGGTTTGTCCCTGGAAAACCTTTTTGGGTTTGCGGTTGCACTCCAACGTTTTTGCTCCTGTAACATCGGTTTTATCGCTCAGGCTGCTGTTAATAAAAGACAGTTCGCGCAGTTGCAACTGGTTTTTAGCATCGAAAAAGTACAATTGCCGCGGCAGATCGAAACCGCCTTTACGCCAGCAGACAATGGAAACAAAAACGGCTGCATCGCCGCTCCAGTCCTGCGACGAAACTGCGTTTACAATCGTACCTCCATTTTTTACAATGTAATCGAGGCTACCCTCGCGGCTATAATTCTGCCGGATGGTGTTTGTACCGACAAGCCCGGCAAAACATCCAGGTTTCAGGTGCTGGTGGGCGCGGTAAAACCAGTAAACACAAAAATCGGCACGCCCGGGAATTTCGGGGTAAGCAGCCCGCAACCGGTTCATGTATTCAACGCCAAATTCCTGCTGCATTTTGTTTTTGCTCTGGTAAGGAGGATTGCCGATAATGGCGTCGGCTTCGGGCCACTGTCTGATTGTGCCGTTTTTTTCCAACAAGGCATCGGCGCAAACAATGTTGTTGTTCAGGTTATCCAGAGGCAACGGACTGAATTTATTGTCGTGGTCCTCGCGGTGTTCGAGCCATGTAAGCTCCTTGGCAATCATAAGCGTAACACGCGCCATTTCAACCGCCAGTGGTTTTATATCGATACCAAAAAACTGGTCGGTGGTTACATATTTATAATTCTTCAAAAATTCAGCCAGCAATTTTCCTTCGGCAGGTTTTGTAAATTTTGACCGCAATTCGCTGAGCAATCTTTTTTCGAGCGATTTCATCTCCTTGAAAGCTACGAACAAAAAATTTCCACTGCCACAAGCGGGGTCTAACACTTTAAAACCGGACAGTTCTGTCAACAGGTTGAAATAGTCGTTTAAAGTTTCTGCTTTGTCGATTTTTAAATTCCAGGGCTGAACAATCACCGGGTCAACAATTTTTTTGATGTCGGTTTCGTGGGTGTAATGAGCGCCTAATTTGTGCCGTTCGGTGGTTTCGAGCGCTTTTTCGAAAATGGAACCAAAAATGGCCGGATTTACATTTTGCCAAAAAGAGCGGGTTGCTGTTTTAACCTGTTCAATTTCATGTTTGGTAAGTTCGATGGGATAAATAGTATCAAACAACCCGCCGTTGAAATAGTCAACACCTTTATAAAATCCTCCCGGGGTTTCACCTTGCATGTTCATTTCGCGAAACAGGCCGCCAATCAAATCGTAGGAACGCGCAACAAGCATGTCGCCACCGCCGGGTTCGTTACTGAGTTCCTCAATGATTCGTGTAAAAATCTGATTGGGGAGCAGGTTTACATCCTCGGCAAACATGCTCAGTACCATCTGCAAACAATAATGGAGCGCCTGTTCTGAAGAAATATTGCGTTTCAGGTACCCCGTTTTCAGAAACGATTTATAAACATCAGAAATATTACCGGCTACTTTTTCAGTAACATCCTCTTTGTTGTAGGCAAAAACAGGTTTTCGGGGTTTTGGCAACAGAAATGTTAAAGCTTCCTGTTTTGCTTCAAGGTCTTCGGTTTTTATTTTATCGAACGGCTGATAAATGTTGAGGTTCAGGTTGTAAATCCAGAATTCGTCGAAATTGCAGAGAATAACATATTGCGGACGGTCGGGAACAAGTTGAGTCCAGTATGAAAACGCCTGTTGCAAATGGATGGAGAGGTCTTCTCCTTTCTTCTTCATTTCAATTAAAACAACCGGTTTCCAAACAAGGTCGGCGAATTTGGTTGAATGGGTTTCTTCATTTCTTATACGAAATTCACAATTGGCACCAGCACCTTTGAAACCATCGGCGTATCCCAATGCCTGAAAAAAGCGGTCTAAAAAAACCTGTGCTTCTCCTTTTTCATCTCCTTTAATATGCGTTTTAACGTAATCGATGAATGGCTTAAATCCGGTTGTTTGCATTGTGGAAAATTTGGTTGTTAAAGCTACAAAACATTATGAAAGATAAAAGTGTGCCGGAGAAATTTTGATTGC
>JBBIPU010000117.1:0-1919 GCA_037442685.1 Draconibacterium sp.
CCAACGATAAGAACAATCAGAATTTTTGAATTGTGATGTTTTTTCGGAATGGATTCTACAGGCGGTTCCCCTGATTCACTTGCTGGTTCATGGTTTTCAGGTTCATGGTTTCTCAGTTAACCAGGGGCAACTCCAAAATATTCGTGAAAGCACCTGCTGAAATAGGCGGGGCTGCCAAAACCTACGAGGTACGATATTTCTGCAACAGTCAAATCTCCGTTCAACAATAGTTCTTTGGCTTTTTTAAGCCTGATTTCGCGGATAAACTGACTGGGGTTTTGGTTGGTGACGGATTTCAATTGTCGGTGTAGATGACTGTGGCTCATCCCAACTTCCCTGGCCAAATCGTCGGGACCAAATTTCTCGTTTGCCAGGTTGGCTTCAATTATTTTGGTTAGATTTTGTATGAACTCACGGTGCATCTGTGAAAAAGTTCAAGTTGATATTTTGCTGTTCTCAGAAGACTTAAAAATACGATATTTCCGGCTCATTTACAATGAAATAAAAATTAGCTCAAATAATATGCGATTCGGAAATCGCATCACCCGGGTGCAGCGGATTCCAATCCGCTGTTGAAGAAAAGCGATTTGTCCAGATGGTTATCGGGAGCTCCACCCCAAAATATTTTTTCAAAATAATCCATTACTTTTAAAATATTCTTTTCACTCATTCGTCAACCCGAATAGAGGCTGATGAAAACAAAAACAATGGAAATTGAGGTGGCACAACGGGCAAAAATATCCGATATAGTTAGTGAATACGGTAGCCGGCTTGCCGGATTTATTCGCAAACGGGTAAAACGCATCGAAGATGCCGAAGATATTCTCCAGGAAGTTTATTTCCAGCTCGCGGAAGCCGAAAGGTTGATGAACCCCATCGACGAAATGGCGGCCTGGCTTTTTACCGTTGCACGAAACAGGATTACTGATTTGTACCGGAAAAAGAAACCCGAACTGCTCCCGGAATCATTCACCGATGAGGATTTTGAAGAAGTCAGGGTTGAATTGGGAGCGTTACTTGTCAATAATGGCGAAACTCCTGAAACTGAATTTATCAGGTCGGTGGTTTGGGACGAACTGGCTGCAGCGCTCTCCAATTTGCCGCCGGAACAAAAAGAAGTTTTTGAACTTACGGAATTTGAAGGACTGTCGTACAAAGAAATCGCCCAAATAACCGGTGTACCGCTTAACACGCTGATTTCGAGAAAAAGGTACGCCGTTTTGTACCTCCGCGAACGCCTCAATGTTTTATACGATGAATTAATTAATTTTTAAAATTTTATGTCATGAACACAATGTATTATCACAGAAGAAAATTCTTTTTCATTCCGCTGATTATCGCAGGAATAGCGTTGTTTGTTTATGTAACAATGCTTTTATGGAATGCACTTTTGCCGGGTTTATTCAACGTGCCTGATATAAATTTCTGGCAGGCAGCAGGTCTGGTAGTTCTTACCCGGCTTCTTTTTGGTTTCGGTCATCATGGAAGTAAAAACTGGCATAACCCGCGGATGGAAAGCGATTTCAGGAACAAAATCAGGAACATGTCGCCGGAAGAAAGGAAGGAATTTTTCAAAAAAATGCAATATAACCGCGAAATGTGGCATCGGGGATGTTATGGAAAGGAAGAACCGGGAACAGAAGGGAAAAGTGGGGAATAAAAAATCAGAATACCCTCTCTCCTGTCTCTCCCTTTTCGAAGGGAGAGATGATTAAACGCCAATGTATAAAAACGTTTCAATACTTATTTAATGCTTTATAAATCAGAAAGTTTAAAATTTAAGAATTGAATTACTTCTCTAATTTACCAGCTGCTTATCGTCCTTCCATTGATAAAGGGAAGGATAAGAGGATGGGTAAAAAACAAAAAATGCAATATAACCGCGAAATGTGGCATCGGGGATGTTATGGAAAGGAAGA
>JBBIPU010000117.1:2019-13635 GCA_037442685.1 Draconibacterium sp.
TCGGGGATGTTATGGAAAGGAAGAACCGGGAACAGAAGGGAAAAGTGGGGAATAAGTAAAAATCAAAATGCTGACAGGTTCTTTGGACGCTGTCAGCATTTACCACAAAAAGATTCCTCACAGCGTTCGGAATGACAAGTATTGCAGTGGGTTGGAAGTTTTCTCACAAGTACAAAAGAGAGAAATCTGCCACAAAGTCACGAAGACTCAAAGAATCACAAAATATTAAAATCGAACATAAAACAACTTAGAGTAACTTCGTGTTTTTGTGTCTTTGTGGCTGGAAAACAATATATAGGCCAACCTCTTAAGTCCGGAGATCTTGTCATTTAGAGGTGCGGTAACTGAGGAATCTGATTAGTTATTAAACATTGCTTTGAATTCCCAATTGCCAATAATTTAACTTTTACTGAACCTTTCGCAGCAATTGCAGTTTTAGTAACTGAATTTTGTATCTCGTGAATGACTTCACAATTTTTTAAGAATTCAACTGATTTAATGAGGTTTATTATCCTGTTTTCAAAAAATCCTGAAAGTAAAACTGTTTTTGGTTTTCTTTGCGGGAAATACTGTTTTTAATAAAACGTAATGGAAAGGAAAAACAGAAATAGCAAAACAACCGGAAAAAGAAAAGCAAACATTTTTTCTTTATTGAAACCCTACCGCGGAATGGTGGTTTTGCTTGTGTTTTTTGCTTTGATCGGTAACACCGCCAATCTTGTAATTCCAAAAATCATTTCGCACGGAATCGATTCATTCGCAGCAGGAAATTATATTTTTAAAACAATCCTTATCGAATTCGGAGCGGTAGCGGTGGTGATTTTTGGCTTTTCCATGTTTCAGACTGTGGTTCAGACTTACGCATCTGAAAAAGTGGGATATGATTTGAGGAAAAAACTCTCAGATAAAATATCACGCCAGAGTTATTCATTCATCCAAAAAGCAAATCCTTCGAAACTGCTTACTAACCTTACCTCCGACATGGATTCGGTGAAAATGTTTGTTTCACTGGGGATTTCATCCATCATTTCATCGGTGGTAATGATTATCGGTACCTGTGTTTTGCTGCTTGTAATCAACTGGAAACTGGCGGTGCCCGTCCTGTTGATTATTCCTCTTGTTGCTGTCACGTTTTACTTCATATTGAGAAAGGTAAAAGTATTTTTCAAAAGGAGCAGGGAAGTGGTTGACTGGCTAAACAAGGTAATCAACGAAAGTATTCTTGGTTCTGCAATCATCAGGGTGATCAATTCGCAGCAGAATGAATACATCAAGTTTTTAAAAGCAAGTGCTGAAGCCAGGGACATCGGGATTTCGATTGTTGCATTGTTCGCGACCCTGATCCCGGTAATCACTTTTGTTGCCAACCTGGCAACCCTGACAATTCTCGCACTGGGAGGACATCTTGTGATTTCGGGTGAATTATCGCTTGGTAATTTTGCCGCGTTTAACAGTTATGTAACCATGCTGGTTTTTCCGATCCTAGTAATTGGTTTTATGAGCAACCTGATTGCCCAGGCAACCGCTTCGTACGACAGGATTAACCAGGTACTGGCAGAGCCTGAAACTGCCGACACTGGTACGGTTGAACAACCACTCCGAGGAGACATCGAACTGAAGAATATTTCGGTAATCTACGGCGACAAGCCTGTGTTAAAAGAGGTTTCCATCAAAATAAAAAAAGGATCGCGAAATGCCATCATCGGGCCGACTGCTGCCGGTAAAACCCAGTTGCTCTATCTTTTAACGGGTTTGATTAAGCCTGCTGAAGGAACTGTTGAATTCGACGGAATAAATATAGGCGATTATAAAAAAGAAAATTTTCACAACCAGATCGGGTTTGTTTTTCAGGACAGCGTAATGTTTAACATGTCGTTGCGCGAAAACATTGCATTCAGCGAAAAGGTAACCGATGAATATTTGCAGAAAGCCATTGAAACTGCGGAACTGAAAGAATTCATCGAAACTTTGCCTTTAAAACTCGATACTGTTGTTTCCGAAAGGGGAACAAGTCTATCGGGCGGACAAAAGCAAAGAATCATGCTGGCCAGGGCGCTTGCTTTAAATCCGAAAATTCTGCTGCTCGACGATTTTACTGCCCGTGTGGACCAGCAGACGGAACAGAAGATTCTTCAGAATTTAAGGAAAAATTATCCTGAACTTACACTTATTTCTGTCACCCAGAAAATTACACCTGTAAAAGAATTTGACCAGATTGTTTTACTGATGGAAGGCGAACTGATTGCTGCAGGAAAACACGAGACTTTGCGCGCTACCTGTCCGGAATATGTTCAGATTTACGAGTCTCAAAAAAGCACAAGCCATTATGAACTACAATCTTAACATCGAACCGGAAGAAAAGAGCAGGAAAAGACTGGGTTTCAAATCGGTGAAAAGCCTGGTGGCTCACATGGTGGAGGAAAAAAAGGTTCTGCTTACTGCATTTATTGCCATGGTGATCACCGCGGTTTTAAACCTGGTTGGCCCCATTATAATCGGGCGCACAGTTGATAATTACATCCAGACAAAGCAGTTTCACGGAGTACTGGTGAACAGCGGAATTTTACTTGCAATGTACGTTATTGCGCTGTTTGCAGGATATTTGCAGACAAAGCTGATGGGTAATGTCGGCCAGCGGATGTTGTACACGCTGCGTAATTCGGTTTTCAGAAAACTTCAGGAACTGCCATTCGATTTTTTTAACCAGAACAAAACCGGCGATCTTATTTCGAGGATCAACAACGACACCGACAAAGTGAACCAGTTCTTCTCCCAGTCGCTGATGCAATTTATCAGGGTGATTCTGATCATGATTGGTTCAGGAATATTTCTTTTATCGATTCATTTTGAACTGGGTGCAGCATCGCTGACACCTGCTTTACTGATCTGGGGTTTTACAAAACTGGTTTCGGCCTGGGTGAAAAAGAGAAACGCTGTTAACCTGAGAAGTGTGGGAAACCTGAGTTCTGAGGTTCAGGAAAGCCTGAATAATTTTAAAGTGGTTGTGGCTTTTAACCGTCGCGATTATTTCAGGAAACGTTTTGATGTTGTCAACCGCGATAATTATTCAACCTCGGTAAAAGCTGGGATTGCGAATAATATTTTCATGCCTGTTTATACATTTTTTTCGAACATCGGACTTTTTATCGTGCTGGCTCTGGGAATTTATTTTATTTCAGTTGGCGAGTTCACTGTCGGTCTTCTGATCAGTTTTATTGCGTATGTGAACAGTTTTTATAATCCTTTGCGGCAACTTGCTTCGTTGTGGTCAAGTTTTCAGATTGCGCTTGCTGCCTGGGAAAGGATCAGGATAATACTTGACATGGAAAATAATTTACCTTTAATTGCTGAAAAGGAAAAGATTGAAGTTGATGCTGATTCTGTAGTAACTTTTAAAGATGTATCGTTCTCATATCCAAACGGAAGCGAGGTGCTTCATAATATTAATTTCACACTGAGGCGAGGAAAAACGTACGCGTTTGTAGGTCCAACCGGCGGGGGTAAAACAACCACTGCCTCGCTGATTTCACGTCTTTACGATCCAACAAAAGGTGTCGTGGTTTTAGGTAATCACGACATTCGTTCGTACTCCCCCGAAGAAAGGGTTAAAAAAATAGGTTTCATTTTACAGGATCCGTTTCTTTTCAGCGGTACAATACGTGAAAATATTTTGTATGGAAATGAAGAATATACTGAACTGAAAAATGGTGATCTGACAAAAATATTTCGTGATTCAGGCCTGGAATCGCTGTTGTTGCGATTTGAAGACGGGCTCGATACCAAAGTTGATGTTTCGGGTGAAGGGATCAGTCTGGGCCAGAAACAGCTCATTGCCTTTATGCGTGCTGTTCTCAGAAAACCCGACTTGCTTATTCTCGATGAGGCTACAGCAAATATCGACACGGTAACGGAGAAACTTCTGGATGAGATTCTTGAGAAACTTCCACAATCGACAACAAAAGTGATCATTGCGCACAGGTTGAATACCATCGAGAATGCAGATGTCATTTACTTTGTCAATACCGGTAACGTTACACGCGCCGGCTCGCTGAAAGACGCTGTTGAAATGCTGATGAAAGGTAAAATGGCAAGTTAAGTTCAGAATTTGATATTCTTATCAAAAGTCGTAATTAAAACCACTCCGTTTGCTGCTCCCGGACCGTACTTTGAAGATCCATCGGGGATTATTTCGATGGATTCGATGTCGCGTGTTGTTATATTTGACAAATCCAGTGCAAGTTTCCCGTTCACGATAAAAATAGCCGGTACCGCAGAAAAGGTGTTTTTATCGTTCCGAACATATACTCCGCCCCCGCCGACACTGATATTATCGTTGCCGGCATAAATTTTCCCGATTGCAGTAAGAACATCGGGGTAACTAAAATATTCGTAGTTCTGATCGGCATGCAGCTGAATCGAATTTTCCAGTTTTTCTTTTGTCACTATTCCGTTATCGGTTGCTAGCGCAACGTTTTTATCGCCTCCCTTAAAAATCATTTTCACTTTTACATATTTCTCCTGTTTTTCGAGTTTACGCACCAGTTTGTTAAAACCTGCCCCGGTAAATTCAAGTTTGTCAGTTAATTCGCAAACCAGTTTGAATCTTCCGAGCGAATCGGTAACAGTGGTGGTTTTGGCTTTCGAAGCAGTAACGGAGATATTTTTCAAGGGCAGGTCCTTAAAAGCATAAACTGTGCCGGTAATGTTTTTTTGCTGGGCGTTAGTTTGAAAAGCAATGAAAAACGCAAAAAGAAAGCTTAAAAGGATATTTTTCATGACATTCGATTTGTAACAAATTTACTACAATCAAATGGAAATAATCATTTAAACTGGCCGCGATTTTCTGATTATTTATCAGGTTTGAAATTTTTTTCCTTTTGGAAATTAAAATATTTTGTACTTGTCTCTGTTTACCAGCCCCATTTTTCCCTGATTTCCTTCAGATGCTGTTGTTTTACAGGCTCACGGTGCTTTTTTGCAAACTGAGTGTTGTAGTGATGGTTTTGCAAAAATCTTACCTGCAATCTGTCAAACTCTTCACGAGTAGAGATTACCTTGTATAAAATGAGTTCGTTATATAATCTTTCTCCAACGGAATAAAATTTGTCGGTACCAAGATAATCGAGATCCGAGTCGGTTAAGATATCTTCCAGAACATTTGTAGGCTTTTGTGATGTTTTTGTAGCGCTGATCATGCCAGCGATTTTTTCTATTTCATCAGTTGAATATTTCCACGAAGTAAGTATCTCACGGGCATATTTAATACTTTCTTCTTCATGGTTGTCGGTTTTCCATAAATAGCCGGTATCGTGCATTAATGCGGCGGTGCGCAGGAGAAAAGCATCATGTGCGCCGATATTCATTCGTTTTATGTACTGATTACAGGTTTGCAGCACGTGAATAGTATGATGAACACCATGATAAGTCAGCTTTTCTGAAAGTTCGGTTTTCAGTTTGGCGATAATGAAGTTTTTCAGTTTAGTGATGTTCATTTTATGTTTTTAGCCCCCATTTTTTGGTAATCCCTCCTTTAACTTCCTTTATACTGTGCACAAAAAAGAAGGCATTTTCATCAATTTTTGAAATTTCCTGTTTCATCCTGTGTATTTCGAGTCGAGTGACTACGGTCATAATAATGTCGCAGTCATACTTGATATCAAACGAACCCGGGAGGTGACCGCGTTCGCCTTTGTAAACAGTTATTGCTTTACCGAAATCGTTAACAATAAGAGATTTGATTTGATCGTGTTCCTTCGAAATGACATTTAGAGAGGTAAATTCTTCAAAGCCATCAACAACATAATCAGAGGTTTTCATGGCGGTATAATATACCAGGATAGAGTACATTCCTGTTTCGGGACCAATTGCCAGAGCACCACTTATGATTACAAGAGAATTGAAAAGCATTATAATTTCGCTCGAAGTAAAAGCAACTTTTTTAGTTGTATAGTGGGCAATGATTTCCAATCCATCGATAACAGCACCTCCCCTGATTACCAGGCCTATTCCGAGACCCATTAAAAACCCGCCAAACAGGGCAATCAGTATTTTATCGTGGGTAATTGCCCTGATATTAAAAAAATATAGCAGAATTGCCATGATCAGAATCGCTATTGTTGATCTGACAATAAATGTTTTTCCTAATTTTTGGTAACCGATTATTAAGAAAGGGATATTGAATACAATCAGTAATAAACTTATATGAATCTGGAAAACAATATTAATCAGCACCGAAATAGCTGTTACACCTCCATCCAGAAAACCATTTGGCATCATGAATCCTTTAAGTGCAACAGCTGCAATAAACAATCCCGATACTGTGTATCCGATTGATTGAAACGAAAAAATAGATTTCCAGTCAATATCATTCGATTTGTTCATTTGATTTTATTTATTCTATTACCTGATAAATTAATACTGGTTCTTTTTTGTTTTTAAGACTTATTTCGCCCAGTATCTCACACTTGAAAAACTCTTTCACCTTTTGATATGATTTTTCGCTGATCACAATCTGTCCGGAGGCAGCAGATGATTGCAATCGTTGTGCAGTATTAACAACATCACCAATCACCGTGTAATCGAGCCTGCGAAGACTAACTGAGCCAATATTCCCTGAAACCATTTCACCGCAATTGATTCCGATCGAAACATTGGGTTTAAACTTAATATTTTCTGAAACAGATGGAAACTCGTTAACGATGTTTCTTATCGCCAGACAAGCATCTATTGCCCTGTCGAGATGGAAATCTCCCTTAAAAACAGCCATAATTGCATCGCCGATAAATTTGTCGATAAAACCTCCCTGTGCAATGATCTCTTTTACCATCGCATCGAAATAGCTGTTCAGAAGTTTTACCACGTTATCAGGAGTTTCGCTTTCACTGAATGAAGTAAAACCACAGATATCAATAAAAGCAACCGATGCTTCAACAGTTTCATTTGCCATTATCGATGATTCATATTCGGGACTGTCCATGAAATTCAAAACCGTCTGGTCGACATACATTTTTAAAATATTATTTTCCCTTATTGCTTTGAGAGTTTCTCTCATCTGGTTGACCTGGCTTATTGTTTTTTCGAGGGTAATTTCAAGGTCGGTGAAATTCACCGGCTTTGTAATAAAATCGAATGCTCCCAGGTTCATTGCAGTACGAATATTTTCCATGTCGCCGTAAGCCGAAATGATCACTGATTTTAATATGGAATGTTGTTCAGCCAGTTTTGACAACAGAGTGAGTCCATCCATCTCGGGCATGTTAATGTCGCTCAGAACAACATCCACATCATTGTGGTTTTGAAGTTGATTCAGCGCGGCCACCCCATTTGAAGCAAAAAGAAACTCGTATTGTTGTTCGCGTATCTGCCTGCGGAATTTTTGTTTAACAAGAACTTCGAGATCGGCTTCGTCATCTACGACTAAAATTTTTGTCATACGTCAAGTAATTTTATTTTTTCCTTTAACAATGTAAAATCAACAGGTTTTGTCAAAAAATCATCGGCACCAAGCTGCATGGCCTGGCTGTAATTTTCGCTGTCGCCATAAGCAGTTATCATCATAACCACGGGTGGAGATTCAACGTAATCCTGCTTGATATGCCTGAGCAACTCCAGACCGCTCATTCCGGGCATATTTATATCGGAGAGGATTAATACCGCTTCGTGTTTAAATTTATCAATGCGTACCAGTGCCTCTTCGCCACTGAATGCAAATGCGAATTCAATTGCCTTATCCTTTATTTCTTTTCTGAAACGTTGTTCAAATAATGTTTGAATGTCTCGTTCGTCGTCAACTACCAGAATTTTCATATTATGTGTTTTTATTGTTCATTTCCATAGGCAGAACAATGGTGAAAGTAGCACCTTCACCAATCCTGTTTTCCACTTTCAACTCTCCTCCATGTCCTTTTGTAACAATCTCGTAACTCATGCTTAATCCAAGCCCGGTTCCCTGTCCGCTGGGTTTGGTGGTGAAGAATGGCTGAAATATTTTGTCAAGTACCGAATTCGGAATTCCATTCCCGTTGTCGCTGATAGAAATAAGAACAGCCTCTTTTTGCCCTTCAGAAGGTACAATCAGGGAAGTCTTTACTGTTACTGTCGGCTCATAATCCGGCTGTGTTTTCTTCAGTCCGTTTTCGGGGAGAAGTAAAATTTGCTTTTTTCTCTCATTAACCGCATAAAATGCATTGGTTATTAAATTCAGGATAACACGACCAAGGTCCTGCGGAATGACATTGATCTTTCCTATGTTTTCATCGAAACTTGTTTTCATAATGGCATTAAACGATTTGTCTTTTGCCCTCAGACCATGGTAGGCCAAACGCAGATATTCATCAGCCAAAGCGTTAATGTCGGTTGGTTCTTTAATGCCGGTGCTTGTTCTGCTGTGTTGCAGCATACCTTTCACTATGGCATCGGCGCGTTTTCCGTGGTGATTTATCTTTTGTTCGTTATCAATCACATCTTTTACAATGAGCTTTACTTCGTCTAAATTTCCTTTTTCAATTTTTTCATTCATCTCCAATAGCAATTCCTGGTTTACCTCCGAAAAATTATTGACGAAGTTTAACGGATTCTGTATTTCGTGGGCAATTCCAGCAGTGAGTTCTCCAAGCGAAGCCATTTTTTCTGCCTGGATTAGTTGCCTTTGTGTATCCTTTAGTTCTTTGTATGCTTTTTCAATTTCTTTTGCCTGGGCAAGTTCCCGCTGCTGATTTTTTTGCCGTTCCATTTCAACGATTCGTCGCCGTTGAAAACGGTCGAATCCGAATACCCCGGCAATAATCAACAGGCCATAAATACAAAAAGCCCACCATTTACGATACCACGGAGGCATAACGATGATATCAATTTTCTTTTCGGCCCATGACCCGTAACCATTTACAGCCTTGACATGAAAAATGTATTTACCGGGTGAAATATTGAAGTAGTAAGCTTTTTGTTCTGAATTTGCTTTTATCCAGTCTTTATCGAAGTTTTCAAGGTAGTAAATTACCCTGTTTTCTTCGGGATTGGCATAATCGATTACAGCAAAATTGAATGAAAAAATGTTCTGATTAAAATTCAGCCTGATTTCATCCACTTGGGTAAGACTTTCTTTTAATGGACCACCGCTGCCTTGTTTTACGGGTTGATCGGCAATTTGAAATCCTTTAATAATGATTTCAGGCGGTTTGATATTATTTATCAGTTCAGATGGATTGAACACATAATAACCGGTAGAATTACCAAAATAAATATTGCCGTTTGGTCCTTTGTAGGCAGAACCATAGGTTAATGAATTTTCCTTAATTCCGAAATTTTTTCCAAACAGACTGGTTTCATTTCTTTGGGGATTAATTCTCACAATTCCCGAAGAAGTGCCCAGCCATAAATTTTTCCGGTTATCCTCGACTAATCCGATTACATTTTGTAAACTTAATGAGATATCTGAATCAGCATAACGGATAAAGTTATCAATTTCGCTATCATATTTATAAAGTCCGTCGCTTCCACCAGCCCATAAATTCCCTTCCGAATCCTGCAATAAGCACATTATTCCTGTGCCTTTAAGGTAGTTTTTAAATGTTTTGGTTTCGGGGTCAAATAAAACCAATCCTGACTGGTTCCAGCTTCCTAACCACAGCTTACCCGATTTATCTTCAAGAATAGAAGTAATTATATTTTTTCCCCAACCTGTTGTGTCTTCCGGATGAATATAAAACCTTTCAAAAACTCCGGTTTCCCGGTCCATGAGGTTCCATCCACGGGCAGTTGCAATCCAGAAATTGGTCCGGCTATCTTCGTAAATTTCTGTAATATCGTTACTGCTCACACTATTATTATTTTTTTTGTCGTATTTGTAATTTATGAAACGGTCGTTTTTACTATCCCAACGAAACAATCCATTTCTGCTTCCAATCCACAAATTACCCTGTTTATCTTCACCAATTGTAAATATTGTATTGTATTCAGTGTTCGCAAGGTTTAATTCTGTTTTGTAACGTTTTGTTATTCCTGTTTTTTTATCATTCCTGAAAAGTTCATGGTCAGTACCAACCCACAAAGTTCCTTTTGAATCTTCATAAATACTTGTGACTGGTTCATCTGATAGGTGAGTTTTCGGAATGTCACGGTGTAATGGATTAACTCGGTAAATATTGCCCTGAGTCCCTCCAATCCAAAGGATTCCATCACGCGAATTAAATGCCTTCCACGCACCGTTATCCGTAAAACCCATTAACGGATTTTGAGTTCCCTGAAAATGCGAAATACTTCCAATCTGTGGATTATAGCAATAAATTCCCGCATCCACAGTTCCAAACCAGTAACTTCCTGCCGCATCCTGTGTAAAAAAAGTAATGTGTTCGTAAATTGGCGTTTGAGGTGTAATTGGCGGTCCGCTTAATTTTTTGGGATTTGACGGATCGTATAAAATCCGTTCGAAGGTACCTTCCTGCCTGTTCATTTTATGTAAAGCGCTTTTTGCAGTACCAATCCACAAAACTCCCTTGTCGTCTTCAAAAATAGCACTTATTTTATTGTTTATCAGGCTTTTTGAATTATTTTGATTGTACAGGAAGCGCGTAAACGTTCCGGTTTTTTTGTCCATCCGGTTTAATCCGCCATCGTCGGGTCCACCTCCATTATCAGCATACGGACTGCCGGTGCCTATCCAAAGTGTACCTTCTTTATCTTCGTAAATTACGCGAACCTGGTTATTGCTTAGGGATGAATTATCATTTGCAAAGTGTTTGAAATGCAGGAATTTATTTGTTTTCGCATCAAACTGATCAAGTCCCTGGTGAGTGCCTATCCATAATATCCCTTCTTTATCCCTGAGAATTGAGGTAACAGTATCATTGGCAATACTTTCAGGATTATTTCGATCATGTTTGAAATGGGTGAAATTGCCGGTTACAGGATTAAAATATTCAAGACCATTCCCCAACGTGCCGGTCCATATATTACCATCAGTATCGGCATAAATGCTTTCCAAAAGAATACTTGACAATGAATTGGGATTTGAAGGATTGTTTTTTAAATGAGCCAGTTGGTTTCCATCATAACTAAACAAACCTGTTTTAGTTGAGAACCACATGATACCCATATTATCCTGGTTTATTCCGGTAACAAAATCGAATGTCTTTCCCTCAGGAAGCGGAACTTTATTGAATGTCACCTGTTGACCATAAACTACACACGACAACACAACAAAAACTGTTAAAAATGAATTTTTAATTATCAGTTGCTTTGTTTTCATCGGGTGTAATTTAAAATACATAATTGTCTGAATGAAATGATAACAGACTGACAAACAAAATTGTTCGTTCAATTTACCAACATTTGTATGATAGATTCAGAGTAATCGACGGCAACCGATTTTAACCTGATTTCCTCACTGTGCGATTTTACAATTTCGTAAAATATCTGAACCATGATTTACCGGATTAAATGATTAACATGATTAACTAATTGGTAATTTGACAATAAACTCAATTCCCTCTCCCTCCTTCGTTTCCACCTTTAACTCTCCACCATGTGCTTTCACGATATCGTAAAATGTCTGAACCATGATTTATCGGATTAAATGATTAACATGATTAACTAATTGGTAATTTGACAATAAACTCGGTC
>JBBIPU010000118.1:0-13535 GCA_037442685.1 Draconibacterium sp.
TTTAATACAAAAATCCAAACAACCAAAGCGGAATGGTTTGTCCAAAGCCTGTTTCAATATTGTCCTGTACAACAAAGCTGTTTGCGACATCTTTTATTTGACGGGAGGTTTTGGCAGCCCCTCCAATTTCGAAAGTAACCTTGTTGTTTACAAGAAAATCGCCTGCTTTAGGCAAAGTTACCCGGTGCAGACAACTGAGTTGGTTCAGAAAAAAAGTTTCTCTCACCGAACCTGTTTCAGGCTCGCGGTTTGTGGAAAGCGCCCACGCAAGCGACGGATTATGGAGATAAAGTTTTTCCGGTTTGGTGAGATAACCGGTAGGCGAACTGTCTTGCCGGAGCATAATCAGCAAATCGGCCCTGACCAGCAGATCAATCATTTTCAGCAAAATATCCCTCACCACCCCCGATTTACGGCTGAGTTCAGAAATGTTGGGTTTAAATGGCACACTTTCGGCAATCAGCGCCAGTATTTTCTGCATGGCTACAATGCTCGAATAACTAAACGACGACAATGCCATAAGGTCGCTTTCAATGATTGTTTTTACAGTAGCCATTAAACGGTCGTGAAAAAGCGCCGGGCTTTGAAAATAATAGGGATAAGCTCCAGATTCAAGGTATTCGGCAAAAACTGGCAAAACTTTTACCGATTGATTGATAACCGATGTAAGTTCAGTGTGGTTTTCCAAAATTTGTTCCAGTGTGGCAGCCTGGATTTCCACTCCGGTCTTAAAAAGAATAAATTCACGAAATGAAAGGTTGTGTAAATGATACATGGAAGCACGACGGCTTAAATCAGCTTCAGCCTGTTGCAGCAGCAAAGCCGATGAGCCGGAAAAAACAATTTGCAGTGAGGGATAATCGTCGTAAATACTTTTTATTTCAATGGCCCAGTTGGGATATTTATGTACCTCGTCTAAAAACAGGATTTTGCCACCCATCTTATAAAACCAGTCGGCCAGTTCGTACAAGGGGTAGTTTAACAAAACCAGCCTGTCGAGCGAAAGATACAAAGCTTCACGGTTACCGGCATACTGCATCCTGAGCCGCTGGAGCATCAATGTTGTTTTTCCCGTTCCCCTTGCGCCAAGTATCCCTGTTAAACGCTGATTCCAGTCAATGGTGTGATACAAATACCTGACTATTTTAGTACTGGTTGCTTCAATTAACCGTGCGGATGTTTCAAAATAATTATTCATATTGTTGTTTTTTTACAACAAAAATAATTCAATATTGTTGTTTTTTTACAACAGTTACAATATTTTATTCTTTATCCTTCCAATGCAAGTTTTACAAAACCGAGCAATTCTCCGTCTTCGTCCATGCGGCGGGTTTTTGGGAAAAAGTAATCTTTATACAAATTATTTCTTGGCCTTGTATTATCTTCGATTTTGTAATACAACTCATTTTCAACTAAATCCTCATTTTTAACCCAACCACCGGTCATAAATATCCAGCCGGAGCCATGACCAAGCCGTAAAACGGTTTCTTTTGAAGTACAATTTTTAATGACTTTTAAAATATTCTCAAGTTCATCCAAATAGTTTTCCACTACATTCAGGTTTTTATCCTCTTCCCAAAAATCAATCTCTCCTTCAACCAATTCTCTTGTAAACGAATTAATGGCCTGAAACAAAGATTCATAATCGTGCATGAATTCAGGAACAGGTTGCCTGATTTCGTTTGCTTCAATATTTTTTTGCCAATGATCAACATCCAGTTTCAAACGGATGGAAGTCTCTTCTTCAGTTCCAATTACTTCGGATAGCATCAGAAATTTATCGTCACGCTTGGTTCGATCGAACAGGTAATTCATGCTCAAAACCGACATTGCCAGCAACGAACCGGGTTCAAACAGCGCATCGCCAATTTTAAGAAAACGCATAAAATCGTGGTTGGGATCGTTGCCAAAAATTCGCGACTGGATGTTTTTGTCGCTGAATTTCCCCTTAAAATTTTTCAATTCATTTTCTTTCAAGTTGTAGTTCAGCTCTTTCAACAGAATATTTAAAATGGCAGTTCGGATTGCACCTTTTATGGATGAACCGGGAATAAGCGGATGCCCCATTCCATCGATAAGCTGTTCTTTCAGCGTTTTAATACGACTAAAATTTTTGGTAAAAAGTGGCATTGTCCGCAAGCTCACCTGCGAAAGATTTAGTCCAGGCTGGCGTTTCTGTAAATAGTCGATTAGAGGTTCCTGTTTCTCAATCATCGAAACCCAAAGCGGTATATTTTCTTCACCAATAATGCGGAGTATCTTTTTTTCATCAACAACACCCACTTCATTTCCCATTTTCAGAAATTCCACATCGCGCGAAAGTTCACGTCCCGAACCGATGTGAACCGGTGTAAGTGTTTTAAGTTTTACTGGTATCATAATGGTTGTTCCTGGTTAATTATTATTGGTATTCCAATTGGTTTACCTGAACGGTAAACCGGATGAAGTTTTTCATCGTCCCACTGCGGACGGATATCGAGTACTTTCCCCTGTAATTCGCTGGCTTTAAAAACAGAACCTTCAGTGAACATATAAAACGATTTTTTGCGCAGGTGCCTGAATTGTTCGTTTGCTGCACCTGCAATAAATCCGCCCCTTTTTTCGAGCAGGTAGGCAGGTTCTCCATCCATTAAACCCGGCAATTCTTCATGGGTTGGACAAAAAAGTGAAAGGTTCATCCTGTATTCTGCATTGCCGGGAACTGCAAATTCCAGATTACCAATTTCGGCTTTAAAAAAACCGTTTCCAACAGAACGATCGGTTCCAATCCCTGAATCTTCAAGGTATTTCAGCGCCAGTTCAAATTCCCTGAAAATTTGGTTATCGGGGCAGTCAAGCAGGAAAAAAAGCCCCGCATCAGCATCAAAAAACAGCCTTTCAACATAATAGGGTTTACTTTCGCCCTGTCCATCTCGCGGAACAGTTACCCGTTGCTGAACTTCGGTAGAAATAAATTCTTTATCAGGCGCTTTTTCGGCCCACACGTATTTGCCGGTTGGAGAAAACTGATTGGTTTTAATCTGAACTTTATTGCCCGTAATCAATTTTTCAAACAATGGTTTTTCAATGTATTCGAGCTTTTTAAGCTGTTTGCCCAACCTCGTTTCATCTTCGTTTTCGATATTGAGATTGAGTTTTACCATCGGTTTCGGGAAAAATAAGCTTTCTTTATAAAACGGGAAAGCTGAACTGACCCTGAAAGATTCGAGAAACTGTTTCAGGTTTTTATCTCCAAACAACTGTACCCTGGCGCTGGCAATGGCTGACGATATGGTATCGGAATGAAGCACCCTGCTGCCGGTATCGTAAGTTTCACCAATGCCCCTGCCTAAATGCAGTGGAGAAGCAAAACGGAGTTTTACAAATCTGAAATTTGCCATGATGGATTTATTTTTGATAATCGGCTATGGTTTTTTCAGTCCATTGTACATTTCTAAATGCAATTTGTCCGTATCCGCGGGAACCATTACCGCCGAGATAATCGTCTTCCAGCAGATGCATTGCTTTTTTGGTTAATTCCACCAGTTCTTTTTCGTTTTTGTCGTGGTCAAAAATATTCAGTACCATATTCAATTCAAATTCAGCACCGGCGGGCACTCTTTCGATTTGCCTTGGCATTGCTGCAGAAGTAATACGGTCAATAACCACTTCTGTTTTTGTTTCGGAATATGGCATATCGGTGTTTGAGAATTTTTCGTCGGGTGTTTTCAGCGAAGCATCTCTTATTATAATCCGGGAGGGTAATTGATTATCGCCGCTGCTGTCAGCCGATCCGAATAATTTAACCGCCCAATGGTTTTTATCCTGGGTTGGGCCGTTTTTTATTTTGCCGCCACCTGAACCGCCCAATTCGCCATAAGCCAATTCAACAAGGCTCCGCATTTTACCTTTGATACTGCTTCCCGGAATGATTGGTTTGTTATTTAACGGATTCCTGATTACCATTTTATCGGGACCTCCAATTCCCATCGCCGAGTTGGTCCCACCAATATGCAAGCCGGTTAATAATTCGATTGTACCGGTAATAATGTATTTTTTAACTAATTGTGCCATGATTTTAATTTTTTAATTGTCCTTACCTCCAAAAGCCTTGTGATATGCAAGAATTGATTCCATGAAATCCATCATATTCTTATAATTTTTCTCATTCGAAACATTTGTATGTACTTTTTCAAATACAGATTTTAACTCATTTAATCCGTCGTTTTTGTTTCGTTGGGCTGCATAAGCCATTTTAGGAAGAAGCAGCAAAAACGATGTTTTTTCGTTTTCGTAACCTTTCATCTGAATTCGTTTCAGTTCACCGTAAATATTTCTGATTTGTGAAGTGGTTAAACGATTTTCTGCTAAATACTTACCAAATTGTTTTGTAAATTCAATTCCATCGCGGTCAATTTCGTTTGTAATCCATTCTGATTTGAACGGCATGTTCCATCTTGGTTTTTCGGCAGCGGGTCGTTGATCCCTGTATGCAGGCCGGTCATTCCCTTTTCTAAAATCTTGTCTTGGATAATCCATAATTTCTATTTTTTATTGGTTCTTAATTCAAGTTCAGCCCAGCGTGTTGCCAGGTTTATTAATTCAAACACATGATAATTCGATGATTTTTTATCAAAACCGGGATGATTGTTGGTAAATACCCAGTCCTTCACATCAATTACAAACCGTCCGGCTTCAGGATCGTTCTTTTTCACAGAATCGGCCAGCCGTGTAAAATCGTAAGCCATCATCCACAAAACATTCAGTTTTGTTATTTCCCCGTTTTTAATCCTTGCATTCGCAAAGTGTGCCTGGAGTTTTGAAACGAAACTCCGGGGAAGCCGGTTCTCTTTAAGCAAACTTTTTATGGAGTTTTTCAGGTTCTTAACAAGCGGATATTCCACATCCCAGTTTAAGGGTACGTTAAGAACGGTGAAAGCATTTTTATCCTTTCCGGTTTTAAGTTGATGATTTTTTGCCTCATGTTCGGCATTGGCTGCCTGTTGAGCAGCCTTTAATACAGAAAATTTATGGGGTACAACCGCCAACCCTCCCGAAATGGAAATATGGGGAATCTGACAGGTCCACAACCTAAACTGATTTTTTATTTCTTCAGCCATTTCAATTAGTTTATCCCAGCGGCCAACCAAAAACAGGTCGTCGCCACCGGAATAAATAATAAAAGTGGATTTGCAGTATTCTTCCCTTTCCCAAATGGTATTGATATATCCTTTGAAAAAATAGTCAAGTCTCCGGCTTAAAGTGCTGTAACGCGAGAAAGTGCATTTTTTGTCAGTAAAACCTTTACTGAAAATCATTCCAAGGTTATCAACATCCATGCGCAAAAACCCTAATCTTTTTAAATCGCCATCTCCGGCAAGTTCATCAAAAGTTAAAGGAGAACCATCGTCATCTGCAGGAAAATCATTCCCGCCATACATGTTAAAACCGTAAATATTGTTGATGCCCATACGCACATCGAGAAAATTGGCGCTATTCATGTTTAAAATCCTGACTTTCCCTTTTGCATCGCGCATTTTACTTTCTACAAGTTTTAATGCTTCTTCAGGAAGGAAATAGTGAAAGATTCCTAAATCACAAACTTCAACAGCATATTTTGAATCGATATAAGTAAGTTGTTCGTGGGATGATATCCAGAATTGAGCTTGCTTTAATATTCTGCCAAGCTTAATTTGCTGCTCTGTATATGGTTTTATAAATTCCTTCCGGCCATTGTCGTCTGTCTGATAAACTATCTTTTTTTCATTTTCAAGAAACTCTTCTCCGGTTAGTGCATCCCTTTCTAATTCTCCTCCTGTGCCTTTTGCTTCAAAAAAGTAATTGTATTGTTCGGTAAGCTGGTTTTTATATCTCTGCCTTTTTTTTCTGTTCATTTTTTCAATGAGCAGTCGCCACGATTCATTAATTTTTTTCTGTTTTATGTTTTCAATACTTATTTCATGCCAATCAATGGCCAGATACAATGCTGTTCCGTGTTCCCTTAACAACGATTCACTTATTTCATTGCTAAGTGCAGCAAGCTTTTGTTTTACTTCATCATTATTTGCTGCCAGCAAGTAAAATCCCCCACCTGAGCTGTAAATGGTATGTGAACCAAATAAACCAAGTTCATTAATAATTTTCTGGATAATTGTTTCAACGAGTAGTTGTATGTAAAATGATCTTCCTTTCAGGTTTTTTGCAGCCGATTTTGAAACAATATCGTAAATGTAACTTTGTATTCCCGAAACATCACCGCCAATCAGTAAAAGAGGCTTTTCAATTTTTCGTAAATCTTCTATCCGGTTTATATTTTTTGCCTCTGCAACATCATAAAGACAAGTAGCAATAGCAGCCGTTGTTTTAAGGTGATCGAAAAGTGAAACATCGGGAAGATTGACCGTGCTTGAAACAATATTTCCGGTGTACTTTAACAAAAGAAAATAGAGTGATTCAGCAAAAACACGATATGAATCGGTTTGAATAAATTTTAACTCACCTACAAAATTCTTCCATAGGGTGTTGTAATCGGGTTCGTCAGTAAATGATTTTTCAGGGAAAAATTGATCTTTAAATTGAATGGATTCCAATGGTAACTGATATTCCCAATGGTCAAAATTATCCTGCTTCATTAAACTTTCAAAAACAGAATACATTCTCACTTTTTTAAATTTATCCCAACCTTTGTAATCATCCGGGGGCATTCCATCAGCCCTGTCAAGTCCGGAAGAAAGATGATCAGCAAATTGTATTATCTCTTCGTAAAAGTTTGATGGATGGTGATGTTTCCCAGCCAGATGTTCCAGTGAATATTCGGTTTCACCGGATATCTTTTTCAGGTGAGTTCCCAGATCATCTATAAACTGAGCTGTCCACAAAACATGCTTATGTGAGTAGTTTCCCTTGAATTGAGGGCAATAGACACTTTCGCTTTTTTTTATTGATTCGCTGAGGATTTTTGAATTTTCGACCCCTGCTACATCTGCTCTCTGGTAAAACTTGCCAATGTCGTGTAAAAGTGCCGCCAGGTAAATTTTGTCGCGTAATGTGTTATTAGTCATTCGTTATCTGGATTTTAGTTACTATTTCTTTTATCACCCCGAACCCCACGCTGCTACCTTTACCCAAACCAATAAAATTGGGAAGCGAAATATTGGTACGAAAAACAAGGGTAAAAGCCTGCATTTGCTGTTCTTTGTAATTCATCAACCTCTCGGACTGAATAGATTTTATTTTTACCTCAATTTTATCATCAACATACAGTTCTATTCCCTGGAGAAAACTGAGGATGTTGGCAAGCATTATTTTTTCAAGAAAGCTGATTTTCTCTGTCGAATCTTCCAATGCCTTAAATTTAAGGTAGTTATTCTGGTTAAGTGGAAGCCAGTTGTGAATTTGGTAACTAAAGAAGTTCTCCCAAATACCAACTCGATGTTGCCTTGCTGATATAGCCTCAACTTTTATTTCTCTCAGTTCGTTTCCTATTTGTAATTTCCAGTTGGTTTTTGAGAAAAAATCATGAATACCTTCTACTCCTTCATCAATACAAAAAAGGGTAGCCTTTCGGTTTATGTTTTTGTACTGAATTTTAGGATAGCGATAAATATTGCCAGAATCTGTGTGGTTATGGAACAAATTATTTACACCTTGAGTGGTTCTAATAATTGCGGCACGGAAAAAAGGTATTTCATCAATTTTCAGGGTGAAATTAAAAGCTACCTGTAGAATTCTTAAAGGTTTATAGGTTGACATTATTATGTGAATATGAGTAATTAATAAAACTACATAGATAAGATTATTTAAGTATAATTAAAAACATTTTGGAAAGAAAAATTAATGGAAAATACGTTTGAATTTTTCGAGTATTATGCAATGCTCGAAAAATTTAGTTTTGATGCTAAATAATTGATAGTCTGAAATATATCTTTAATAATCCAAAAAATGGATATGTTAAATTAACGGTTAAAATGGAATAAAAACTGAAGTTAATATAACAAGTTTGAGTACGAAAATAGAAAGATTAATAATTGGTTTTAAATTAAATATAAGGCATTTATAATCAGGATATTAAAAAATAATGTGGCTCAACTGCTTCTTGATATATTTTTTCAATTAATTCTAACAGAAAAAAAATACACTATTGTTAGCAACCGTTAATCGACGGTATGCAACCGGTATTGTAACGAAGTATTGTCATTTACCAGTGTTGCTTAATTTGCAAAGGGCTCATAATCACAATGAACACATTCTTAAAATAAATGTCAACTGTTGAAAATGTATTTGACTGGATTACATTTTAAAACTGAAAAGCCTGAAATAAAATAAATTAGGTATTTGAAAATTTGTTTTTATTTTTGGCATGATTTACAAACCCATTAGAAAAATAGATTATGAAATCCTTTAAAATCAATATTTTACTGTTTGCGGCAGCTATTTTTTCAGGTGGATGCGATGAACTTGCCGTAAAAAATGTTCAGGTACCGGTAAGTTTTAAGTTATCCGAAAAAATTGTCATCCCCGAAAATAGCGATCCAAACGCGGTCAGCACATTTATTTCCGGCGGTCAATTTGATATTGTCTCACTCCCTGATGTCGCAGATGTGGCAGGTACGCCGGCGAATATCAAAAAAATAAAAATCGACAAAATAAAATACGAATTTTCAGATTTTTCAGGAGATACGGATGCAGTTGTTACAGGGGAATTGTTGTTACCTACGATGAAAATGACATCAGAAATAAACGTTGAGAACGCAGCGCATTTCGCAATTGATCCGGTAAAACTGGCTGAAGCATCACCGCAAAAGGAGCAATTTACTATTGACGAAAATTTTGATGAAGTGAATGAATATCTTTCGAAAAATACCACTTTGCAATATGCATTCCGGGGATCTTCAACACATAATCCTGTTTCCGTCAATATCGTTTTAACGGTTTCTGTACTTGTCATTACCGACGTCAGTCTTAATCTGTAATCTGCCAATGTTTCACCTGTACCTCACACTTGCATACATTATCCCGAATATTTACGTCTATTTACGTATAAACCAGTTGTTTATCGGGAAAGGATATAAAATCCGTTTCACTGTAATTTATTTAATTTTATTTGCCATTTATCCGCTGGCCGGGAATATTGGAGAACACAGCAGTAACCTGATATTAAGGTTTTTATCGGTTTTCGCGGGTTATCTGCTGCCATTTTATCTGTACGTTTTCCTGCTGATTCTTTTATTCGATTTTTTTTTATTGCTGAACCTGGCATTCCGGTTTGTTCCGGTTGAAAAAAGAAAAAGTCACAGTTTCAGGAAGTATACTTTTTTGTCAGTTATTCTGATGGCAGTCGTCATTGTTATTGGTGGGGCTGTAAATCTGAACACCATACGCGTGACAAAATACGAGGTAAGTTTACCCAAAAGGAATTCGGATATTGAGAAGCTTCGGGTTGCTTTTGTTTCCGATTTTCATATTCAGCAAACCACCCGTTTGCGGTTAATTAAGCAATTTGTTGACAGGGTAAATACTCAAAAACCTGATATTATGATGTTTGGAGGTGATATTGTTGAAGGCGACAGCGAAAATGAAACAACCGTTGAAACAGAATCTCTTTTCAGAACCATAAAAACAAAATATGGTTCATTCGGTGTTACCGGCAATCACGAATTTTACGGTGGTCAGGAAGATGGTAATTTTTTCAGAAAAGCCGGAATAACCATGCTTTACGACACTGTGATCAACATCAGCAATTCATTTTACCTGGCCGGAAGATATGATGAGCATTTCAGAAACAGAAAAACAATTACAAATTTATTAAGCGACATTAAACCCGATCTGCCACTGATTCTTCTTGATCACCGGCCCACACAACTGGAAGAAGTGAGCAAAACCGCGGTTGATGCGCAATTTTCCGGTCACACGCACAACGGACAGCTTTTCCCGATAAATTTTTTTATTAACCGGATTTATGAATTAGGATGGGGTTATTTGAAGAAAGGCAACACCCATTTTTTTGTATCAAGCGGGTTGCGGTTGTGGGGACCTCCCGTGAAAACTGCGGGTACTTCGGAAATAATGGTGGTTGATTTTAGATTTGAATAAATCAGTTAAACCAACAAAAACCTCAGTTAAAAATATTAAAAAGAGGTTACATCAATTGGATGCAACCTCTTTCGTTAGCAATATTGTAATGTGTTAATTTGCTTTTAAACCACGTTTATTAAGCAGTGGTTCAATCGAAGGATCTTTTCCGCGGAATTTACGGTAAACATCCATCCCTTCGGCCGCTCCCGATTTGGCAAGCAGTTCCCTGAATTTTGCAGCCAGTTCGGGATTGAATATATTGCCTGATTCTTTGAAAGCGTTGAAAGCATCGGCATCGAGAACAGCAGCCCAAAGATACACATAGTAACCAGCTGAATACCCCCCGGAGAAGATGTGCTGGAAATAAGTGCTCCGGTAACGTGGAAGAAATTCGGGGATCAGACCGATTTTGTCCATCGATGCCTTTTCAAAAGCATTTACATCAGCAATGTCAGGATTTGCCGGAGTATGATAGTCCATGTCGAGAATGGAAGCTGCAACATATTCGCCGGTAATAAATCCCTGGTTAAAAGAGGCGCTTTTTTCAAGTTTTTCGATCAGCGCATCCGGAATTGGTTCCCCAGTCTGGTAATGTTTGGCGTACACTTTCATCACTTCAGGTTCCGAAGCCCAGTTTTCCATTATTTGTGAGGGCAGTTCAACAAAGTCGCGCGGAACGCTGCGGGCGGTGCGGTCGTACAAACCATCGGCAAACAGGCCATGTAATGCATGTCCGAATTCGTGGAAAAAGGTTGAAACTTCATCGAAACTCAGTAAAGCCGGTGTGTCGCCTGCAGGCCGGGTAAAATTCATTACAATCGAACCGATTGCCGGAATTCTTTCTCCATTGCGGTATTTTGCACTTCTGAAACTCGTTGACCATGCCCCGACCCTTTTCCCGTCGCGCGGATGGAAATCCATGTAGAGCACACCAAGAAACTTTCCGTCGGCTTCCTGTACTTCGTAAGCTTCTGCTTCGGGATTGTAAGTTGGAATATCGTCGCGTTTAATAAATTTGAGGCCATATAATTTCCCGACGACATAAAAAATGCCGTTTTTTGCATTTTCGAGGCTGAAATAGGGTTTCACTTCATTTTCGTCGAGACTGAATTTCTGGATTTTCAGTTTTTCGCTGTAATACCACCAGTCCCACGAAGCCAGCCTGAATTTACCTCCTTCTTTATCGATAATAACCTGCATATCTTTTACATCCTGTTTAGCCATTTTAAGCGCAGGATCCCAGATTTTCAACAGAAAATCGTAAACTGCCTGCGGAGTTTTTGCCATATTGATATCGATCTGGTATTCGGCAAAATTGTTGAATCCAAGCAATTTGGCACGCTCGTCACGCAGTTTAACGGTTTTTTTGATTATCTCTTTGTTGTCAAACTTGTTATCGTTATCGCCACGCATAAAGTAGCCTCGGTACAGTTTTTCACGTAAATCGCGGTTCTTGTCGTAAGTCAGGAATGGCAGCATACTTGGTTTTGCCAGGGTGAAAACCCATTTCCCTGAATCGCCTGTTTTTTCCGCATCAAGCGCTGCCCGTGCAATTACATCGTCTGACAAACCTGCCAGGTCTTCCTTTTTATCGACAACCAGTTTGAAATTTTTATTGGTCTCGGCAAGCAGATTTTCACCAAACTGCAAACTCAAAGTTGACAATTCGGTATTGATCGCTTTTAGTTTTTCCTGGTTTTCAGGAGAAAGGTTGGCACCATTCCGTTCAAAGTCCTGGTAGATTTTTTCAACCAGACGCAACTGCTGATCGTCAAGACCAAGACTTGCCCTTCTTTCGTAAATCGATTTAACTTTTTTGAAAAGTTCAGGATTCATCAAAATTCCGTCGCGGTGTCTGGTCATCATCGGCGAAATGCGGCGGGCAATTGCCTGGATTGAATCGTTTGTATTAGCTGAGTTTATTGGGCCGAAAACCCCGTTTACTTTATCTAAAAGTTCTCCCGATTTATCGTAGGCAAGAATGGTATTTTCAAAAGTTGGTTCAGCTGTGTTTGCAACAATAGCATCGATTTCGGCCTGTTGCTGTTTGATACCTTCTTCTATTGCGGGTACATAATGCTCTTCTTTTATTTCATCGAAAGGTGGAACACCAAAGGGTGTCGTCCACTCAGTAAAAAACGGATTTTCCATATTTGCGACTGGTTCTTTTTTTTGAGTCTGGCACGAAAAAAGCGCCAGCCCCGATACAAACGTAATTAATAACAGGTTCTTCATTTTTAAGTTTTATTTAGATTTTTAAGAGGCGAAAGATACATGTAAAGTTTTAACTGAAAAAACTTTTCTGTATAACAAGTTTTGGATCACCTTTTTTTGTAAGTTTTTTACACAAAATTGCAAAAAATCGACATAAAATTGATATTCCCGGTTTTTTCTTTATTCCTAACTTTCTGTCAATAAATCAAATGTTTAACACTTAATTTTTTTAAAATGAAAATAAAAATCTTTCTTCTGGTTTGCCTTTTTATAGGCATTGGATTGACAAAACTTTCTGCACAAAACAGCAGGGATGTGTATGACTGGCCTGTTCCGGCGTTTGTTGTGCAACTTGATGTATACTGCGACGGGCAACTGGTTGATCAGGTGATAAATACTACGGATTATATTTTAAAATGCAGGGATAAATATAAAAACGGGGAATGGACTGCGTGGAATCAGCATTTAAATAATGTTGCATTTGAAAGTACCCGGACCAAAGAGACTTTCAAAATGCAGGGTCATGAAAAGGGCGCCTTTAATGAAGGTATGGGTTATGGCGAATTCAGATTTAACCTGATTGGGAATAAAGGAAGTCATTATATTGTAAGTATTGAATATAAACTTGATCCAAATACCTGGGAACTAACTGAATTAAATAGCAAGGCAGTTTGTCATTAAAAACTGAAAACATTCAATATCAGATAAATTAATCTTCTTTTAAGATGTCAAACTAAAAATTAACAAAAATGAAAACAAAAATCTTCTTACTCATTTGCTTTTTAACTGGTGTTTTAACACTGGAACTTTCTGCTCAAAAAGGGAAAAACGGAATGGGCACTTCTACATTTGTTGACGCCAATGTAGGTGTTGGCGAATTTATTCAATTAGAGGTTGTTTGTGATGGCGAAGTAGTGGATGTACTGTATTTTCCTGAATCGTATGAATGCAGGGGTATGATTCATTTTGAAAATGGAGAACCTAAATGGTCGAAATACCATTTCAATAACGTTCCTTTTACCAGCTTAAGCGGTGAAGTTTTCAGAATGCAACACTTTGAAATCGATACTGAAGAAGGGCTGATGATTTGGAAAACACAAATAATCGGTGATAAAGGAAGCCATTACCGGATTGAAATGGCAAGAGTCCTGGAAACTATGGAAATTGTATATGTTAATACCACATGTCAGATGAATCCAATTTTTCTTGAATAGCCTTAAAATTCCTGAAAATGCAATAAGTCTTCAAAATGATAATATAAAAATGGA
>JBBIPU010000119.1:0-13244 GCA_037442685.1 Draconibacterium sp.
ATTGAGAGGCTCGTGAGCTCTTCAATCAGTTTCTGAGTGGTTTTTTTATTCTGATAAATAAATTTTATTGCATCGGGGAAATCACCCTTTCTGCCCAAACCCTGCAACATAAACAAAAGAACGGTGAGCGGTGCTCCGCAAAAACCGATTAACGGAATATTTGCAGGCCGGGTTCTGATGATTTCGTCAACCACATTGTAGATGTAATGTAATTTCGATGGATCGGGATTTAATCCTGCCAGCGGGTTACTTCGTTCAAAAAGCGGTTTTTCAAAAACCGGCCCGGCATCGGTAAAATCAAGTCCCATTCCCAATGCGTAAGGAATTACAAGGATATCGCTGAACAAAATTGCGGCATCCACATCCAAATCGTACACCGGCAGAAGCGTTACTTCCGCGGCTACTTTCGGGTTTTGCATCATCTGCCAGAAAGTGTATTTTTCCTTTATTTTCAGGTACGATGGCAACACTCTGCCTGCCTGGCGCATAAACCAGAATGGTGGTCGTGTGGTTGGTTTTCCTTTAAGAGTCTGTAATAAAATTGGCTCTGTCATTGTCAATATTTATCAGAATCAGCTTAAACTGATTCAGCTTATTTTTTTAATTGTTTTAATGCCAAATAACTGGCTTTCACTGTATTTTCAATGTCTTCGGTTGAATGGGCAGCCGAAACAAAACCTGCTTCATACTGCGACGGGGCGAGGTAAATCCCGCTGTCGAGCGAAAGACGGAAATACCCGGTAAACAGTTTTGTATCGCTTTTCATCACATCCTTAAACGATTTAACACTCTTTTCGTTTGTAAAAAACAAAGTAAACATCGAACCCACACGGTTAATAACCCCGCTGAAACTGAGTTCTTTCAGATTGTTGAGTAATCCTTCTTCCAAAAGCGCGGATTTTTCCTCGAGTTTTCCGTAAAAGTTATCGGTACTGTTCAGCAACTTAAGAGTGGCTAACCCGGCAGCCATTGCAAGCGGGTTTCCCGACAAAGTTCCGGCCTGGTAAACCGGGCCTTTTGGTGCAAGCATATCCATGATTTCCTGTTTTCCGCCGTAAGCGCCTACGGGCAACCCGCCTCCGATGATTTTACCAAAAGTGGTTAAATCGGGCGTGATTCCGAGAATTTCCTGTGCGCCTCCCGGGGCAAGACGGAACCCTGTCATTACTTCGTCAAAAATCAGGACCGTTTTATTTTCTGTGCAAAGTTTCCTGACACCTTCAATAAAATCCTTGTCAGGGATAACAACTCCCATATTTCCGGTAACCGGCTCAAGAATTACTGCTGCAATTTCATTTTTATGTTTTTCAAACAACTGTTCAAGCGATTGCAAATTGTTGAATTCAGCGGTGAGAGTGTCGTGGGCCGTACCTTTGGTAACACCCGGCGTATCCGGAATTCCGTAGGTAAGCGCACCTGAACCAGCAGCAATTAAAAAACTGTCGTTGTGGCCGTGGTAACAACCTTCAAATTTAATGACCAAATCGCGGCCGGTGTAACCACGGGCGAGGCGCAAAGCGCTCATAGTTGCTTCTGTTCCCGAGTTTACCATTCTGACTTTGTCAACCGAAGGAACCATTTTTTTGATGAGTTCTGCCATCTCAGTTTCCAGCAGGGTGGGGGCGCCAAAACTTGCGCCCAAAGCGGCTGTTTTCTGAATCGCTTCAACCACAGCCGGATGTGTGTGGCCTAAAATCATAGGTCCCCACGAGCCTACATAATCGATAAATTCATTTCCGTCGATGTCTGTAACTTTCGATCCATGAGCTTTGGCAATAAAAAGTGGATTCCCGCCAACACTCCTGAATGAGCGGACCGGAGAATTTACTCCTCCCGGAATGCTTTTCTGAGCTTCCTTAAAAGCTTCTATACTTTTATTGTAATTCATTTTCAGTAAAATAGTAAACTTTTATTTTTTTTCGTGCAAGTATTATTTTGAAATGAATGCAGATTCAAAAAACCGTATTCAATTTTATCAACGTTAGTGGAAAATACAATTTATTCAGATTTTAACCTTATTATTTAATAAGGTTTTATATTGTTCATCAATGTTCTACTAAGGTTTTTGCTGAGATAAGGTTTTGAAAAAATTCATTTTTCAAATCTCACAACTTAATACAAATCCTGAATAATTTCCTGGGTATGGTACGAAATGATAATATCGGCACCGGCACGTTTCAATCCGGTGAGCAGTTCATTCACAATCCGTTTTTCATCAATCCAGCCTTTCGCGGCAGCAGCTTTCACCATGGCAAATTCACCGCTTACGTTGTATGCAGCTACTGGCATGTTGAAACTTGATTTTACCCGGTAAATGATATCCATGTAATTTAAAGCAGGTTTCACCATCACAATGTCAGCGCCTTCCTGGATATCGAGCGCCACTTCACGCAAAGCTTCGTCGCTATTTGCAGGATCCATCTGGTAGGTTTTCCGGTCGCCGAATTTAGGTGCGCTTTCGGCAGCTTCACGGAACGGGCCGTAAAAAGCAGAAGCATATTTTGCGGAGTAAGCCATAATGGGAAGGTTTTTAAAACCTTTCTGGTCCAGTGCTGTGCGGATTGCACCAACACGTCCATCCATCATATCGCTCGGCGCAACCATGTCAATCCCTTCTTCGGCTAACGAAACCGATTGTTTTGCAAGGGTTTCAAGCGTCAAATCGTTATCCACATCGCCATTTACAATAGTCCCGCAATGACCGTGAGTGGTATATTCACAATTACAAATATCAGCAATAAGGTAGAGTCCGGGCACTTCTTTTTTGAGCGCTCTTGTAGCCTGCTGAACAATGCCGTTATGCTGGCAGGCGACAAGTCCGTGTTCGTCTTTTGTTTCGGGAATGCCAAAAAGCAAAACCGACTGAACACCTTTATCATACAGTTCTTTACTTTTCTTTACAAGAAGATCGACAGAGAGCTGCGAATTACCCGGCATCGATGAAATAGGGTTTTCAACATTTGTCCCGGGACAGACAAAAAGAGGCATTATCAGGTCGTTACGGGTAAGTAACGTTTCGCGTATCATGTTTCGTGTAACGGGCGATTGGCGGAGGCGGCGAAGCCTTGTAACTGGAAAACTCATAGTTGTAAATTTTAAGTTTTATTTTTATAATAGTCTGTAACTGATTCGAATAAACCCATAGAAGTGCTGTTTTTTGCAACAACCAGGGGAGAGATATTGTTTTTAAGCGCAGCATTCGATGTGGTTTCACCAATGCAGGCAGCTTTTATTTTTTCGGGTTGAATATTACCTGCCATTTTCAGAAAGTTGTTAATTCCTGAGGGACTTGTAAAAAGTAGCATTTCGTATTTATTTTCAGAAATTAGTCGCATAATTTTTTGATTGGGGATTTCTGCATCAACCGTTTCGTAAAAATTAATGCGGGTGCAAGTAGCATATTCTTTTAACTGATCCTGAATTACGTTTCTGGCCAGATTTCCAAGTGCAAGCAAAACAGCAGGCTTTTGTTTTTCGTGACGGATGTGTTTAGAAAATGTTTCAGCAAAATCTTCTCCTGTTGATCCGGGATTAACAAAAGAGGCAGTAAAGCCAAAATCATTTAAAACATGTTCTGTTTTTTTACCAACAACCGCGAATTTTACTGTTTCGGGTAAATTTTTGTTACCCTGCAATTTCTCAAGATTTTCGAAAAAGTAACCCACTCCGTTTGGACTGGTAAAAACTATCCACTGAAACTGATCCAGGTTACGAAGAATCTCTTTTTCGGTTTCGCTTAAAACTGAAGCCTGAATTTTAATCATCGGCAATTCGATAAAAGTGGCGCCGGCTGTTGTAAAAAGCTGCGCCAACTCGTCCGATTGTCCCTCCGGGCGTGTTGAAATAAAAACTTTATCCTTTAAAAAGAAACTCATTGATTTATTTTCTGATATCATTCAGAATCCTGTCGGCTCCCATTTCAATGAGTTTTCCGGCCAGTTTTTCACCTGTTAACCTTGCATCTTCAATGTTACCGGCTTCAGATGCGGTCAGGTATTCACTTCCATCGGTTGCGGCCACAAAACCGGTAATGGAAATGGTGTTTCCTTCGGTTTTTGAAAAACAGCCTACCGGAACCTGGCAACCACCTTCAATTTTGCGGAGAAAACCTCTTTCAGCCTGAATGGCATTCCAGGTTGGCTGATGATTTATTTCCATTATGTACGAGTCGATTCTGTTGTCACCTTCTCTTGATTCTATGGCAATGACTCCCTGGCTGGTTGCGGGTATAATTACTTCGGGTTCAATGATTTCGGTGATGTAATTTCCGAGGTTTAACCTTTGCAAGCCGGCAGCAGCCATAATCATGGCATCGCAGTAACCTTCTTCCATTTTCCGCAGGCGGGTTTCCACATTTCCGCGGATATCTACGATTTTAAAATTTTTGTTCAGTCGTAAAAGACCAGACTGGCGACGAAGACTTGAAGTGGCAATAACATCTTTTTCGGTCAATTCTGCCAGTTTGCGTCTGTCTTTGCTGACCAGTGCATCGCGGAATTCGGCACGTTCAAGCACAGCACCCAGTTTTAATCCTTCAGGAAGGTTTGTAAGAAGATCTTTGAGACTGTGAACTGCAATATCCACTTCGTTTTCTAAAAGCGCTGTTTCAAGTTCTTTGGTGAACAGGCCTTTATCTCCGATTTTTGAAAGTGCGACATCAAGGATTTTGTCGCCTTTGGTTTTTATGATAACAATATTGACTGTGGCTTCAGGAAATTTTTCAAGCAAAAGTTTCTTTGTAAGATTTGCCTGGTACAGTGCAAGCTGGCTGCCGCGTGTACCTATTTTGATCATATTTTTCATGCAGGAAAAATTATTTTTCTTCGAGGCTGAATAACCCGCTTACAATTTCAAGTGAATCTGTTTTTCGTCCGTTGGCAGTTATTTCCTTTAAATTTTTAATAAATAAGGTTGTGTATTTTTGAGTCAGGTGTTTTGAAAACTTGTCGATTTCAAACCTGATTTCCTCAGAATACTCTCTGGTTACATCACCGAGCTCTTCTTTCGTAATTTTCAGCAGATTGTTTTTGATTGTTTTGATAGCCGGACTTAAAGAACGACTTGCAAGCCAATCAAAAAATTCGTCGGTAACTTCCCCGATGATTTTATCGGCAGTGGTTATGCTTTCTTTTCTTTTTTCCATGTTTGTATTTACCACCGACTGCAGGTCGTCGATCGTAAAAAGCATTACATCATCGAGGTTTTCAATGTTCTGTTCGATATTTCGTGGGACAGAAATGTCGACAAAAACCTGCAGGTTTCCATTTCTGTGTGCGATTGAGTTTTCAGCCATTTCGCGGGTAATCAGCGGAACCGTTGAGCCGGTGGCTACAATAACTATATCATACAGGTACAGGTGATTTGCCATCTGGTCGAAAGGAAGCGGTACGCAATTATGACGTGCTGCCAGTATTAAAGCTTTTTCAGCAGTCCGGTTACTTACTGTTAATTTTCGCACGCCATTTTTGTACATGCTTTGCAAAACAAGGCTACCGGTTTCGCCGGCGCCAACCAATAAAACCCGTTTGCCTTGAAGATCAGGAAACAAAGCGGCGCATTTTTGAACAGCAGCGCTACTAACCGAAGTAATTCCCAATTTGATTTTTGTTTCGGTCCTCACCCGTTTTCCGGCTTCGAACGACTTCTGAAACAGGCGCATCAGAACTGCGTCGGTCAGGCCCAAATCGGTACAAAAAACGTAAGCGTCCTTGATTTGACCGATTATCTGGTCTTCACCAATAATCATCGAATCGAGCCCGGAAGCTACTTCAAATAAATGCCTGACAGCTTCTTCGTTTGAAAAACTGTAAAACGAATGCCACGATTTTTGTTCGACCCCTTTAAACTGTTTCAGTGTTTTGTACACCAGTTTTGAAGCGGTATGAAAATCATAATGTTTTTGAGAAAAATAAATTTCTGTCCGGTTGCAGGTTGATAAAACAACAATATCGGAAATGCCGGTTTCATTTTGCAACAGCTCTGAAAAAGGAACAATTTCATCTTTTGCCAGCGAAAATTTTTCTCTTACTTCAAGAACCGAAGTCTTATAACTAATACCAATAATACCAATCATAAATCTGTAATTCAAAAAAATAATAAAAGGAAATAATTAAAAATCAGGGTAATAAATAATATGTTGTTTTGAAACCCTGAGATGGGATTTCTTACAGAAAAACCCGTAAAAAATGAATCAGATTAATGATGGCGGAGGACGGGAAAAAATGCTGCCTGATAAAACATCTTGCCAACGCCCGATATCAAGCCAACACTGATGGTTTATTTTTTCACTGAAAATACTTTCCCCCAGATTTTTTTTAATCGAAATATCTACAAGAGTCTTGTAATAATAACAGGAACCTGAAATTTGATCGGAAAACGATCTGTCGGATTGTACCTGAATAATGAATTTACTTTGGCTGATTTGATTTTCTTCCTGAACAGGGAGATTTTTCATTCCAAAAAGCAGGAAATACGCATAAAACACTACGAAAGCGACGTAGGGTATATGTGTTGAAAATATTCCGAATGAAAACATCCTGCCTTATTTTTTTTGAAATTCAGGGTGCTAAGGTATAAAAAATTAATACTGCGATTCTGGCAAGGTGGGTTTTTTATCGTTTTTTACCATACTTCGGCAAAATAGCAACGTCATTGTTGATTTATGTCAAGATTTGAGTTGATCTGGTTTTGGACGATCAATTAAATGTTGTTTTTGCTTTTTTCAGTTATTTTTGAGTCTGTTTAATAAAAATTTCAAAATGAAATACGGTTCAGGTTTACTCAACATTATTACAATAATCCTTTTTATGACAGCATGTTCAGAAAAAAAACAAGCCAGCCTCATCGTTATCAATGCAACAGTTTACGAGGTGGACAGCGCTTTCTCGAAAGTTGAAAGTTTTGCTGTTGCCGATGGAAAAATAGTGGCAACCGGGACCAGTAAAGAAATTCTGAAAAACTGGACATCGGAAAATACGATTGATGCAGCGGGTAAATTTGTTTACCCTGGTTTTAACGACGCGCACTGTCATTTTAACGGGTATGCAACTAATTTGCTGCAATATGCCGATTTGAGGGGGACACAAAACCAGGAAGAGATTTATGAACGGCTGAAAGCACACCACAAAAAATTTGGCGGAAATTGGATTTTAGGCAGAAGCTGGGATCAGAACGACTGGCCTGAAAAGGTTTTCCCTGATAAAACAAAACTCGACGAATTGTTTCCAGGTGTTCCTGTTTACCTGATTCGGGTTGACGGACATGCTGGGTGGGCCAGTTCGGAAGCATTAAAACTTGCAGGAATTACGGCTGACACAAAAGTGCAGGGTGGGGAAGTGGTTCTGAAAAACGGACAACCAACCGGGATTCTTGTCGATAATGCAATGGGGCTGATGAGTAAGATTTTACCGGCTGTTTCGCAAATACAACAGCAGAAAGGATTGTCAGAAGCACAAAAAAATTGTCTGGCGGTGGGTTTAACTTCAGTAACCGATTGCGGTCTCGACAAAAATACCATTCTGTTGATGCAGACAATGCAGCAAAAGGGAGATTTGAAAATAAGAATCAATGCAATGCTGAACCCGACAGAAGAAAACTTTGAATATTTTGTGAAAAACGGACCGATTAACGAAGAAAAGCTTAGAATAAACACCATAAAAATTTACGCCGACGGAGCACTTGGTTCGCGCGGAGCGCTGCTTTTTAAAGATTACAGCGACGATCAGGGAAACCGTGGTTTTCAGATTGAAAATCAGGCATATTACGATTCTATCTGCCAGCTTGCCATCGATAATAACTTTATTGTTGCAACCCATGCAATTGGCGACAGTGCCAACCGGCTCGTTTTAAATACTTATGCAAAATTTTTAAAGGGGAAAAACGACAGGCGCTGGCGTATTGAACATGCCCAGATCATCAATCCCGATGATTTTGAGAAATTTGCTGAGTATTCAATTGTTCCTTCTATTCAGGCAACACATTGTACATCAGATATGTACTGGGCTGAAAACAGGGTGGGGGAGGAGCGGATAAAAGGCGCTTACGCGTATCAAACACTTTTAAAACAAAATGGCTGGCTGCCCAACGGTACCGATTTTCCGGTTGAAAATATAGAGCCGCTGTTTACTTTTTTTGCTTCAGTTTTCCGCACCGATCATGAGGGAAATCCTTCCGGGGGATGGCGTTTGGAAGAAGGACTGACCCGAGAGCAGACTCTGCGTTCGATGACAATCTGGGCTGCAAAAGCTTCGTTTGAGGAAAACGAAAAAGGCAGCCTCGAACCCGGAAAATATGCTGATTTTGTGATTCTTGATACTGACCTGATAAATGCCACTCCACAACAGGTTCTGAATGCAAAAATTGAAAGCACCTGGATCGGGGGAGAAAGGGTTTTCGATGCAAACGAATAATTTTGTTCGTTGGTACCGGACAATTTTACTGGATTTCATTTTCGATACTAAACAATATTCAATGAATGAAAAAATGAAAGGATTGATTTTATTACTGATTCCTGTGATGGCATTCGGATTGTTATCCTGTGGAAAAACAAGTAACCAAATAGAGAGGGTTTTAAAACCTGTTATACCTGCTGTTGAAAAAACCGACAGTTGCAAAATCAATCCAATGAATGTTTACGAAGTTTTTATTCCCGAAAGAAGTGATTCTGCTGAAAAACTGCCGTTGGTAGTAATCATCGATGCACATGGAGATGGGAAATTTGCGTTGAATAAATTCAGGTTAGGAGCCGGTACATATTCTGTTGTTCTGGTTGCTTCCGATTATGTAAAAAATGGATTTGAAAATTTTACTGGGGCCATTCAAAATCTGGTTGAAGATGTAAGGCAAAAATACCCGGTGAACAAAACGATTTTTCTTGCCGGTTTTTCAGGTGGCGCCCGGATGGCATTGGGATATGCGCAGACTCAACCAGTAAACGGGTTGATTCTTTGTGGTGCTTTGGCAAATGTTGCCCAGATTACTGCGGTTCGTTGCCCTGTTTTTTCGATTTCGGGAACCGACGATTTTAATTTTGTTGAAACTGCTCAATACCTTTTCCAGGAACAACTGATTCCTGAAAACCTTAAAATTGAGCTCACTGGTGCATCGCACAACTGGCCCGACAGTCTGGTGCTGGCAAATGCCGTGGGTTTTCTGCGTTTGTCGTCTTTGGCAGAGGAACCCAAAGAAGATTATCCAAAAACCAATGTTTTTTGTGAGAATCAGAAAGCCAGGATTGATTCGCTGAAAAAGCAGGGTGATTTTCTGAAAGCTGCATTGGTGGCCCGTAATCTGTCGGTCACAGTTCCGTTTAACAACGACAAGTCGTTTGCAACTTCTTATAATGAAATAAAAAGCAAAAAGGAATATATCAATCAATTTAACAATCTTCAAAAGTGGCTGAAAATTGAAGTTAATATCCGGCAACCTTATCTCGAAGCTTTTTCGACGAAAGACAGCCTGTGGTGGAAAAAGGAAATCAGATCGATTAACGAACAGATTGAAACAGAAAAAGATCCGTTTGCAAAAGATATGTACAAACGGATAAAAAGTTTCTGGGGAATTGCCTGTTATTCGCTGGGCAACCAGGCGATCAAAGAAAAAAATGCCGTTTCACTCAATAAAATAGTGACAGTTTACCGGATGCTGGAACCCGAAAATGCCTATGGAATCTACTTTTCAGCATTCCCATTTTATTGGAAAGGGGACACCAAAACCACGATCGCAATTCTGAAAAATGCCCGCGAAGCAGGTTTTACCGATTTGAATCAGTTGAAAACTGATTTTCCGGAATCGGTTTCTTCTAAAGTCCTCTGAGCAAGATCAAATCCTGAGTTCACCCCAGCCTTTACGGTATTCACGTTTTACAAACTGGTTGGCTTTTTCAAAATTGGTAATCCGCATATTCTGCCCGTCCCATTTATAATTGATGTATCTTCCCGGGAAGACAAATCCTTCCATATCGCCATAAACAGGATCGGTTCGTTTTACTTTTTCCCTGATGTCGAAACTGCGGAGAACGAGATTTCCCATCAGCACGGTTTCAGTAAGCGGACCGGCATATCCTTCGAACGGCGAATCGACCTCTGCTTTTCCATAGCCTGCAATACAAGCGTCAATCCATTGCCAGTAATGCCCGTCCATGTCGCCTTCAACACGCGGGTATTTTTTCGGAACATTGATGGTTTCGTTTAACGAAAGAGGTAGCAAAACAGGTGCACGGCCTCCCCACCCACAGGCTGCTTTTCCTTTGGTACCGATAAACAGGGTGCTCCCTTCGTAATCGTTGAGTTTTGTGTAATCGCCCAGAATATCATTCATATTTCCATCACCTTCCAGTTCTGCAGGGCGTTCGGGTGTAATTCCCCCGTCCATCCAGTACAAATCAAGATTTTTTCCGTTGTCAAGTTTGTACCTGAACTTCAGCGAGCTTGACACGGGGCCGCTTTCGGGAAATTGTGCTTCGGAAAAAATGCCGTCGTAAATGGTGCTTGCGCTTCCTGAAACTTCGTAAGGATATCCAAGATTCAGCAGTTTAAAAGGTGGGCCCATAATGTGGCAACCCATATCGCCCAAAGCACCGGTGCCAAACCGCCACCATCCACGCCAGTTAAAAGGTACAAGGTTTTCGATGTAGTTTGTTTGTTCTGCAGTTCCCAGCCACAAATCCCATTTCAATTCTTTCGGAATATTGGCAGCAATTTTAGGCCACGGAATTCCCTGTGGCCACACAGGACGGTCGGTCCAGCAATAAACCTTTTCAATATCACCGAGAATTCCTGCTTCGATCCACTCGCGCAATGTTCTCATTCCTTCGGTTGAGGCCCCCTGGTCGCCCATTTGGGTTACGATTTCGTATTTTTTCGAAGCTTCGGTCAGGATCCTTGCTTCGTAAATATCGTGCGATAAAGGTTTTTGCAGATAAAGATGTTTTTTCAGTTGCATGGCGCTCAAACCGACAATGGCGTGATTATGGTCAGGAATAGCCACTGTAACCGCATCAAAATTCTTGCTTTCTTTATCGAAAAGTTCACGCCAGTCATGGTAAAACGGAGCCTTTGGAAACTCTTTGATCATCGGGCCAGCCATCCGGTCATCCACATCACACAAATGCGAAATCACTGCATTTTTCCGGGGTGTTTTCATGTGAGCTGCAATATCAGCTGCACCTTCTCCACCGCATCCGATGGCTGCAATGTAAAGTTTATCGCTTGGAGTAACATGACCCAGTCCGCTTACTGTGAAACCTGGTAAAATGGTGAATGCTGCTGCTCCCGAAGCTGCCATTTCCACAAATTTTCTGCGCGATAAATTCTGGTTTTCAGTTTTATTAATTGCATTCATTTGATAGAATTTTGAGATTGATTATTCCAGCGATTTGTCTTTTTTTGTTAGCGGCCTTACTTCGACTTTTCTGAAATAAACCACATCAGATTCACCGTGGTTTTGTAACCCGATGTAACCAAATTCAGGACGTGGTCCGTGAAACGGTTCAAAGTCAAATTTTCTTTCAGGCACCGGATCACCTTCTTTGTAAGTAGTTACTTTTATGCCGTTTACATACACTGTTGTATGTAATCCGTCGAGTATTATTTCTGTTACATTCCACTCGGGACCTGGTTTTCCGGGTTTAGCCAACGGTTTGGTAAGCGAATAAAGGGTTCCAGTGTAATGATATTCATCTTCGTCAGAAAGTTCCGGTTTGTTATCGATCTGAACTTCGTAACCATAATAAACCGGCATCCATTCTTCATACGGTTCAATCGGAATTCGGATGAAGATTCCCGAGTTACTGTTTTCATCGCGCATTTTCCATTCAACACGAATCACACAATTACCAAACTTTTCGCCGGTCCGGTACAACAGTCCCATTCCGCCCTGGCCGTGAATCATGCCATTTTCAACGACCATATTTCCCGGGCCCACGTGTTTCCATCCTGTGAGATCTTTGCCATTGAACAGCTGTCGCCATTCTTCTTTCGGCTTTTTGTTGTTTTCCTGTTGAACCGGCTCATTTGAAAAAGCCGGAAATGCCAGGATAAAAAACATTACAAAAGCTGTGATTTTCAAAATCATTGATTTCATTACGATATAAGTTTAAATTCGATTCACCTAAATTAGGATAAAAAACAGTGAGTATGATTTTTTTTAACAGGAACTGAGCAATATCCGGGGGTTGTTTGTTATTTCAGGCTAAATGCTGTCTGTTTCTTTTAATTCCTGTTGAGGGTGCATTTAATTTTTTTCACTCCGGAGATTTTTATAATAGCCCGAAAATTCGGAAATTACAGCCCGAAACAGAAAAAGCATCATTATAAAAATTTAAACATGAAAACAGGAAAAATTATTGCAATTACAAGCGCAGTGTTGTTATTTTTTGGTTCGTGCAAACCCATTTATCAATGTGGCCAGCCGGTACCGGAAAAAAATCCTCTCGTTTCGAAACGAATGAAAGCAGTGATTACCGAACGCGACGAACTCTGTAAAACAGTTGAAACGCGCGACAACGAAATTACATTGTTAAAAGAGAACGTTGAAGGTTTGAAAGGAAACATTTCAGAACTGAATCAGTCGATTGCCGATATTGAAAAGAAATACAACGATTTATCGGGAGAAAAGCTTTCTCAGGCAGAACAATTCAATCTGGCACTGAAACAAAAATCGCAGGAACTGGAGGACAAAGAACGGCTTCTTGTGGAAAGGGAACAGGCCTTAAACGAACTCAGGAGGGTCATTGCACGTCAGGATTCGATTACAAAACGGCTGAACGACGTTTTACGGAATGCACTGCTTGGATTTAATTCAGATGAACTTTCGGTTGAGGTGAAAAACGGGAAGGTTTATGTTTCGATGACCGATAAATTGTTGTTTAAATCGGGAAGTGCAACAGTGGAAGCAAAAGGAAAAGAGGCAATTAAACTTTTAGCCGGGGTACTTGAAAAAAATCCCGACATCGACATTCTTATTGAAGGACATACCGACAATGTACCTATCAAAACAGCCATTTACCGCGATAATTGGGATTTAAGTGTAGCCCGGGCAACTTCGATTGTCAGGATTTTAACCGATGAATACAAAATTACTCCTACAAGATTAACGGCATCAGGAAAAGGTGAATTTTCGCCGCGTGCCACCAACGAAACACCTGAAGGCAGGGCACTCAACCGACGCACCGAAATCATTCTTTCGCCGAAACTCGACGAAATTATGCAGTTGCTGAAACAATAATTCTGCTGCTTACTGAGCTG